>DCNF01000029.1:18377-18769 GCA_002322035.1 Geobacter sp. UBA1603 | reverse complement strand
AAGCTGAAGAAAAACCAGTTTGATCTGGAAGACTTTCTGGCCCAACTCCAGCAGATCAGGAAAATGGGTTCGCTCGAATCAATCATGGGCATGATTCCCGGCATGGGCAAGATGATGAAGCAGATGCAGGGAGCCCAGCCAAGTGAAAAGGAATTGAAACGAATCGAGGCGATCATCCGTTCCATGACCCCCGGCGAACGGGCAAACCACGGCATCATCAATGGCAGCCGCCGGTTGCGGATTGCCAAGGGGAGCGGCACCAGCGTCCAGGAGGTCAACCAGCTGCTCAAACGTTTTACCGATGCACAGCGGGTTGTCAAACAGCTTCAGAAACTCGGGCCGAAAGGGCTGATGAAGGGCATGGGCGGTATGGGAAAAGGAATGTTCCCGTT
>DCNF01000029.1:1004-18302 GCA_002322035.1 Geobacter sp. UBA1603 | reverse complement strand
ATCACAACGAAAAGCATCACATCAGGAGGAAACACCATGGCAACAAAAATCAGGCTTGCCCGGGCAGGCGCCAAAAAGAGACCGTTCTACCAGGTGGTCGTTGCAGACGAGCGCAGCCGCAGGGACGGCCGTTTCATCGAAAACATGGGGACCTATGACCCGACCAAGAATCCGGCCGTATTCAAGCTGAACGAGGAAAAAATCATCTCCTGGCTCAGCAAGGGTGCGCAGCCGACCGACACCGTCCGTCAGCTGCTCAAGCGGGCCGGAATTCTCGACAAGGCGGCAGCACCCGCCGCATAGCACAAGCGTATCCATTCCCGGTCCGCCGGTCATTCCAGAAATGAGCAGAGGATACCGTCATGAAAGCACTTGTTGAAGCCATCGCGAAGGCGTTGGTCGATGATCCGGCACAGGTCAGGACAGCCGAGGAGGCGGAAGATGATACCCTTGTCATCAAGCTGACCGTCGCCAAGGAAGACATGGGAAGGATCATCGGCAAAGAAGGGCGTACCGCTAAGGCGATCCGCACAATTCTCAACGCGGTTTCCACCAAGGACAACAAGAAGGCAATCCTCAAGATTGTGGAATAATGCGCCTGACTGACGAGATGATCACCGTGGGAAAGATCAGCGGAACCCACGGCATCAGGGGCCATCTCAGGATTCATTCCTATTCCGGGAACCTTGACAGCCTGCGCAACTGCACAACCGTCACGCTCGCACGTCCGGGATCCCATACGCATTCAACATTTACCGTTCAGGATGTCCGCCCCCACAAAGGTGGGTTCATCGTTAAGCTGGGCGGATTTGACAACATCAACCAGGTCGAGCAGCTGGTCGGCAGTGATCTGCTTCTGCAGAGAAATCACCTCCCCGAAACCGGCGATGGTGAGTATTACTGGTGTGATCTGATCGGCCTGACGGTGGAAACCGATACCGGCAGGGTGCTGGGCACCATTTCCGATATTTTTGAAACCGGCAGCAGTGATATTTATGTTGTTTCAGGTACTGGCCGCGAATATCTGATTCCTGCCGTTGCCCATGTGATTTCCACTGTTGACCTGGAATCCGGCCGGATGGTAATAACGCCCCTGGACGGGCTTTTGGATCTATGAAGTTTGACATCCTGACCCTCTTTCCCGGGATGTTTTCCGGCCCATTTGACGAAAGCATCATCCGCCGGGGCAGAGACAAACAGCTCATTGACATTGCGCTGCACAACATCCGCGACTGGGCCACCGACCGGCATCAGACCGCCGATGACGCCCCCTATGGCGGCGGTGCGGGAATGGTTATGAAACCGGAGCCTCTGGCAGCCTGCATCGAATCGGTCAAACGGCTCAACCCGTCTGCTCCGGTTGTGATTACCTCGCCCCGCGGGAAACGGCTCACCCACCGGTTTGCCGGAGAACTGGCATGTCAACCGGGCCTGATCATCGTCTGCGGACGCTATGAAGGGATTGACGAACGGATCCGTGATCTGTACGCCGACCTGGATATATCAATCGGGGACTTTGTGCTTTCCGGCGGAGAAATTGCGGCAATGGCCCTGGTGGATGCCGTAACCAGGCTTGTGCCGGGCGTGCTCGGCAGTGAAGAATCAGCGGAAACTGACTCATTCTGTGACGGCCTGCTTGAGCACCCCCATTATACCCGCCCACCCGTCTTCAGGGGGGTGGCAGTACCGGAAGTACTGTTGTCGGGCAACCATGAACTGATCAGAAAGTGGCGCCGCAAGAGTTCGCTGGAATTGACCCGTCGGCACCGGCCCGACCTGTTTTCCGAAACTGTGCTGACGCGCGAAGACCTGAAACTGCTGGCTGGAGCGGAGTTTGACCATGCCGGATAATCTGGCGCTGGCACTGGTTCATTATCCGGTCTACAACAAACACCGCCAGGTGGTCACCACGGCCCTGACCAACCTCGATCTGCACGATATCGCCCGTTCAGCACGGACGTTCGGCCTGGAGCGCTTTTATATCGTCACTCCGTCGGCCGACCAGCAACGACTGGCCCAGCGGATAACCGGGCACTGGCAGGACGGGTGGGGAGCGGCCTACAACCCCGATCGGCGCGAAGCGCTCGGCATTGTTCGCATCTGCGATTCGCTCGAAACAGCGCGGCGCGATTTTCAGGCAGGCTTCGACCGGCCGGTCAGGACGGTCATTACCGGAGCAGCTCACCGCGACGGCGCGATCAGGTTTGCTGAGTTGCAGCAGGTGCTGGCAGACGGTCAGACACCATGCCTGCTGGTGCTCGGCACCGGATGGGGCCTGACCGATGACTGTTTTCAGAGGGCTGATCTGATTCTGGAACCGATCAGCGGCAGCGGCAGCTACAATCATCTTTCAGTCCGCTCGGCAACGGCAATCATGCTCGACAGACTGCGCAACGGCAGATAACGCCATATACCAACAGAAGGACCACGCATAGAGGAGGAAGCACACCATGACCACCATCGATGTACTCGAATTTGAACAGATGAAAAAGAACATCCCCCCTTTCAAGGTCGGGGACACCGTCAAGGTGCACGTCGCCATCGTTGAAGGCGACAAGCGCCGTATTCAGGCTTACCAGGGAGTGGTAATCGCCAGACAGAACGGCGGCATTCGCGAATCGTTCACCGTCCGCAAAATCTCCAACGGCATCGGAGTCGAGAGGGTCTTCCCGCTCCATTCACCGAGCGTCGAGCAGATTGAAGTCGTCGTGCGCGGCCACGTCCGCCGGGCCAAGCTCTATTACCTGCGCAGCCTGCGTGGTAAAGCTGCCAGGATCCGCGAGAAGAAATACGTCCCAGGCGCCTGATAAACGGTGCAAAGAGCCCCGCTCCTGCGGGGCTCTTTCATTTCCTCCATGATCCAGAGAGAACTGTTTCTTGTACAACCGGCCGATATGCTTGCATTCGAGCTGCTGGCCTCGCATCAGGGCTATCAGCACATTGCCGGCATTGATGAGGCGGGGCGCGGACCACTGGCCGGGCCGGTCGTGGCTGCGGCGGTCATCCTTCCCGAAAACTCACACATCGAAGGTGTCACCGACTCCAAGAAACTCTCTCCCCGCACTCGCGACAGGCTCTTTGAGATCATCAACGCAGAGGCGGTCTCAATCGGTGTCGGCATTGTTCCACCGGAAGAGATCGACCGGATTAACATCCTCCAGGCAACCCTCAAGGCCATGCTACAGGCGGTAGACCACCTTGATCCACAGCCCGGATTCATCCTGATCGACGGTATTTCCACCATTAATTCCCGCATACCCCAGAAACTGATCAAAAAAGGAGATTCTCTCAGCCTCTCGATTGCAGCGGCATCGATCATCGCCAAGGTTACCCGCGACCGCATGATGGTCGATCTTGACCGTCTCTATCCCGGATACGGCTTTGCTGGTCATAAGGGCTATGGCTGTGCCTCACACCTGGACGCGATCAGACGGCTCGGGCCTTCGCCAGTCCACCGGCTTACGTTCGGCGGAGTCAGAGAGCATGTTCGGTGATCATGTTTCTGGTCACATTCATCTCCCTCTATGGTGGAGTCCATGTCTACGCCTACTGGCGGCTTCGGTCGGCATTTCCCGTGGGCACCAGACTCATGGTACTGATGGCTGCAATGATAGCCGCCCCGGTAGCCATCAGGACTTTGGAGCATGCGGGTTTTGAAGAGGCCGCACGGGCACTTGCCTGGCCATCCAATATCTGGATGGGTTCACTGTTTCTGTTTACCTCGTTTCTGGCCGTCATCGACATCATACGGCTCATTTCGAGGAGAATCGCCATCTTCTCGCCTTCCTTCCGTCACCGTTTCTCCCCCGCTGCCGCCTGCAGGTCAGCTCTGTATCTATCTATCATTGCAAGCGTGTATTCCTTGTATGAAGCGCGAAACATTCGGACGGAGCACCTTTCAGTTGTAACTGCAAAGCTTCCTCCTGGCATTCAGCGGATAAGGATTGTCCAAATATCAGACGTTCACATCGGGCTTCTCTTCCGAGAAAGTCGCCTGGAAAGGGTACTCCGAGCCGTTCGGGCGGCATCACCGGACATTCTGGTATCTACTGGTGACCTGGTGGATGGGCGCCTTTCAAAATCCGACGATCTTTCCGGCCTGAAACGACTTTCACAGATGTTCGTAGAGGTTTCAGCTCCGCTCGGCAAGTTCGCAGTTGCCGGCAATCATGAGGTATATGCCGGCATCGAGCAGGCGGTGGCTTTTACGCAGAAATCAGGATTTACTGTTCTGCGTGATGAGACGGTCACACTACCGAACGGGATGGTAATAATCGGGCTGAATGACCAGGGCCGCAGGAAACCAGGTAAGGCAAAGGCTGCCGCAGACGAGGACAGACTGCTTTCAACGGCTCCCGGAGGATTCCGCGTTCTGCTCAAGCACAGACCCGTGATGCCGGAAAAGAGCGACGGCCGATTCGACCTGCAACTATCCGGGCATACCCACAAAGGGCAGCTTCTCCCGTTTTACCCCTTGACCTGGACCGAGTTTTCAATTCACTCCGGTACGACAGAAACCCCAAAGAGCTCTACGATTCATGTATCCCGGGGAAGCGGTACATGGGGCCCTCCCATGCGTTTTCTTGCGCCTCCCGAAGTTACTGTCATTGACCTCGTTCCTGCGAAATGAATGAGTAACTGTCTGCACATAGGGTATTAACCCTATAGACACAACGAAAAATTGTGCTAGCCTACTAGGAAAATCTTTAGTATACCGGCATGTATGAGTGACACCTCCTCACAATCTTCTTCAATGACTCTTCCGATTTCGGCTGTTCAAGCTGGTATTATCGCCTCTCTCCTTATCAAGGAAGCCATCCTGACTGAAGAGCAGCTTTCCTATGCGACCCGTATACGCTCAAAACTGACGACCCAAAAGACCATGAAGGACACCCTGATTGATCTGGGATATGTCACTATGGAGCAGATTCAGGAAACGCTTCGCAAGAATCAGGTGAACGTACGGCTTGGGGACCTTCTGGTTGAGCTTGGCTACCTTCGCCAGAGCGATCTTGATCAGGCGCTCGGCATTCAGAAGGAGTCCAAGGGGAAAAAGCGGCTTGGTGAAGTGCTCGTGGAGGCTGGGTTCATTGAGGAGCGCCGACTTCTGGAGTCCCTTTCCTACCAGCTCGGCTACCCGCTGGTGGAGTTGAATTTTGTCAAAATTGACAAAACCCTGGTGTCTTCAATACCCTTACAGGTATGCCGGGAACTGGGTATTATCCCGTATTCGCGGGTCGACAGCAGGATCATGGTCGCTCTTTCGGATCCGCTCGACCCGAAAGCCCGCGAAATGGTAGAGAAATTCCTCGGAAATGCTCATGGACTTGCCATTGCCTCAAAAGCAGCTGTCAACGAAGCGCTCATCGCTCTGGAACGCTCGTCAAACCAGACTCTGGTATCTGATGAAAATACTGTTATCGGCATGATTAATACCCTCTTCGATGAAGCAATCGAAGAGGGAGCAAGCGACATCCATGTGGAACCACTCAAGGACCGTCTTCGGGTCCGTTTCCGCAGAGACGGGGTCATGCAGCAGCACAAGGATTTTCCGCGTGAGATTGCAGCCCAGTTGTCTACCCGCATAAAGGTCATGTCCCAATCGGACATAGCGGAAAAGAGACGGCATCAGGACGGTAGGATTCTCTATGCCAGCACCAGGCATGGTATCGACCTCGACATGCGCGTGTCGTATTTCATCACCATCCATGGTGAAAAGATAGTGCTGCGGCTCCTCAACAACAAGGGATCGGTACTGGACATCAAGGAGATCGGCATGGCTCCCCGCATGCTTGATCATTTCATCTATGAAGCCCTGGAGATCCCGACCGGCGTCATGATCATAACAGGGCCTACAGGGTCCGGCAAGACCAGCACACTCTACAGCTGCGTCAACTACCTGAACGATATCCACACCAGTATCATTACGGCAGAGGATCCGGTTGAGTACGTTATCGACGGCATTTCACAATGCTCGATCAATCCAAAGATCGGCGTCACGTTCGAAGAGACCCTGCGTCATATTGTCCGCCAGGATCCTGATGTCATCGTACTGGGAGAAATCCGTGACAACTTTTCTGCCGAGACGGCTATTCAGGCGGCCCTCACCGGCCACAAGGTTCTGACGACCTTCCACACCGAGGACAGCATCGGCGGGCTGATCCGCTTGATGAACATGGAAATTGAGGCGTTCCTTATCTCATCAACCGTTGTCTGCGTTGTCGCCCAGCGCCTGCTGCGCAAGGTGTGCCGCCACTGTGCCGAACCCTACCAGCCGACACCTCTTGACCTGTCACGTCTCGGCATGACGGCCAACGACCTGGTCGGGGCAACCTTCCTTCTGGGCAGGGGATGCAAGGAATGCCGTTTCAGCGGTTACCGCGGCAGGGTCGGAATCTTTGAGCTGCTGGTCATGAACGAAATGGTCAAGAACGCTATTCTGGCAAACAAAAGCTCGTATGATATCCGTAAGATCAGCGTCGAAACATCCGGGATGGTCACTCTGCTGGAGGACGGACTGGTCAAGGGAGCACGGGGGCAGGTATCGCTGCAGGAGATCATTACCGATCTGCCGAGACTCGGTAAAACACGCCCGCTGCATGAACTCCGCAGGATACTGGGGGTTTCTTCATGAACACGGAAACTCCGCTGATGGCTCAGATCACGGAACGCCTTGAGTCTGGCCTTCAGGATCTGCCGGTCTTCCACTCTGTAGCTCTCCGGCTTCAGCAGAAACTACGCACCCGGGACTTTCATGTGGATGACATCATTGACTTGATCAGCGAGGACCAGGCCCTGGCCAGCCAGGTCCTGAAGCTGGCCAACTCATCGTATTATGCAGGCCTTTCCAAGATCGGCACCATCAAGGATGCAATAGTCCGGCTCGGCGTGCAGGAGATAGCCAATCTGGCGATGATGGCATCACAGGTTGAATATTACAAGTCAGGCAACAGTATCCTTGATGCACACATGAAAAACCTGTGGACCCATTCTCTGTCATGTGCCATGGGAGCAAAATGGCTGGCCCGCAAGGCCGGCTACAGCAACCTTGCGTCTGAAGCGTTCATGGCCGGCCTGCTTCATGACATAGGCAAGCTGGCACTTATGAAAGTACTTGATGATATTGACAAGAGCGGCGGGGCATCGTCGGGCTTTTCAGAAACACTGGTCCATGAAATCCTCGACAAGATGCATGAAGAGGTCGGCTATCGCCTGATGCAGTCCTGGTCATTGCCGGAAAACTACTCCGGCATAGCAATACACCATCACAGCGAGACATTTGACACGTCTGACATACTTCTTGTGTTGGTAAGGCTTTCCGATCGTGCCTGCAAAAAAGTCGGGCTTGCACTCCACGTCACACCTGATATATCCCTCATCTCCTGCCCTGAGTCACAGGTGCTTGGCATGAAGGAGATCTCCCTTGCCGAACTGGAGATAGTCATCGAGGATGCCGGAGCATCCATCAGTCAGACCACCTGATCAGTTTCTCTTCAGATAGGTGGCCACTGCGCGGTTATGCTCTTCAAGTGAGCGTGAAAATTGGTGGGTACCGTCCTGGCGGGCAACAAAATACAGATACTGTGACGATGCCGGCTGGAGAGCGGCCTGTATGGCATCCGATCCCGGATTACCGATAGGGCCGGGCGGCAGACCTCGATTGAGGTAGGTGTTATAGGGAGTTTGCCGCTTCAGATCAGCAGCTCTAACTTTACCTCCGAACGTCCGAACACCGTACACCGCAGTCGGGTCGCTCTGCAGAGGCATACCGATGCGCAGGCGATTATGAAATACTGAAGAAATCAAAGGTTTTTCTTCGGGAGAAACTGCCTCTTTTTCGATTATCGAAGCGAGGGTCAGTATATCGTGCCGTTTGAAACTGCCGCTTCCATTCATGATGTTCATACGTTCATGAACCTCGCCGGACTGTTTCAGCATCTGCTCCACCAGCTCCCGCACTCCTCCGCTGATCGTCATATTGTACGTGGCGGGGTGCAGATATCCTTCAGCACTTTCCGCGTGGATCCCGTGGCGTTTGAGAAGTTCCCTGTCGCGGCAGACGGCGAGGAACTCATCCCGCTTGAAATACCCTTTCTGCTCTAGTATCTCTGCAGCCTGAAATATTGAATACCCTTCAGGCAGTGCGAACCTGCGGTAGTCCACCTCCCCTGCCGAAATTTTCCTGATGATGTCACCGGGAGTCATGCCGTCATTAAGACGGTAGTCACCTGCCTTGAGCCGATGGGCCTGGCCACGCAGACGCGTCATAAGGATGAAGTGCAATCTGCTGCGAATTATGCCGGCGGTCTCGAGTTCCTGTGCGAGCTTACGGATTCCGCTTCCCGGAGGGAACGACACGTCGCGGACAATGCCACCGGAGCCAGGCGGACTCAACGTGCAGATCAGGTACCAACCGAGCGACACAAGCAGAGGCAGGCGGATGATCCATGGAAAAATCGATGATGGGGTAATCGGACGAAATGGCATTACAGGTATTATGGTGCCAAACATGGGCGCAGTCAAGGGGTGGCACCTTGACAGAGGTAGCAGCAGTTGCTACAACCTGTTGGTACTGAAGAGACCGGAGCAACATTCATGCAAATATCTACAGAGTATCCTGAGCAGGTCAATCTCCCGTTCAACTTCGGGTTGATCAGGGATAATTTTTCATTTCGCACACCTCTTGATGAGGACACAGGCGAGACAGGCACCTGGGTTATCATCCAGGGAGGCGGTGTTCTGGCACACCATGCCGGCGGAGGTATGCAGCTTCCCGAGGGCGAACTGCCGAGCGGACTGACTCCTAAAAACACACCGCTCTGCATCGGTTCCTGGCAGGGAAAACCGGTGCGGGTGATCAGCATCCTTCAGAACACGGTTCTACCGTCTGCCTTCTCCTGTGAGCAGTTCAACGCCGTTGTCCAGAATCTCGACGAGGACATTCTGACGCTGGCAGGGCTCGGAAAACAGATACTTCACTGGGAGCGGCAGAGTAGACATTGTTCCCGCTGCGGAGGCACTACGTCCTGGATCAGGGGTTCCTGGGGGAGAGCCTGTCTTTCCTGCAGGGCCGAGCATTTTCCGCACATCCACCCCTGTGCCATCGTTCTGGTCAGGCGGGGAGATGAAATTCTGCTGGCACGGAAAAGGGAGTGGGCACCGGGGCGTTATGGCCTTGTGGCAGGTTTTCTGGATTTCGGGGAGTCACTGGAGGAGTGTGCGGTCCGCGAGGTGAAAGAGGAGGCCGGCATTGATATCCGTAATGTGCGCTACGTAGCCAGCCAGAACTGGCCCTTTCCTGCCCAATTGATGGCCGGGTTTGTTGCGGACTACTCCGGCGGAGAGATTGCTATAGATCCCGGAGAACTGGAGGACGCACGCTGGTTCAACACATCTTCTCTGCCCGATCTGCCGGCAAAGCGGAGTATTGCCCGCTGGATCATCGATACCTTCGCCACATGAAAAATGGCGCCGGATTCCGACGCCTTTCATCACTGCGCACCATCGATTGTGATCACGCTCATCGATTCAGAAGCATCTCCATCAACCTGAAACCATCCACCAAAAGCCCGGTAGCAGCGGCCTGCTGCTCGTCGTAGGAAGCCGCACCGTTGCCGTTGCCCTCCCCTCCCCGGTAGATCACGAAAGGCACCGGGTCGGACGTATGTGTCATCAGCTTCACCGGTGTGGGATGGTCCGGGCAGCAGAGCAACGCATAATCGCCGAATTTTCCGGCCCCCTCCAGCACCGTTCCGACCACCTGGCGGTCGAAATCCTCGATGGCCTGGATCTTGTGGTCCATCCTGCCGGCATGGGATGCCTCGTCAGGGGCCTCCACATGGACATAGACAAAATCGTGGTCCTCAAGAGCCGCAAGCGCGGCCTGCGCCTTGCCCAGGTAATTGGTATCGATGTATCCGGTGGCACCTTCCACGTTGATGACATCAAGCCCTCCGCAGACACCGATCCCCTTAATCAGATCCACAGCCGAGATGACGGCCCCTTTCATGCCGTAGCGCTCCGCGAAGGGGGCCATACGCGGGGTTTTCCCATGTCCCCACAGCCAGCAGGAATTGGCCGGCAGCTTGCTCTGCTCCTTGCGTCGCCTGTTGACCGGATGATCATGGAACAGCATCTGGCATGAGTTCATGATATTGATCAGGGTATCGGCGCCTTCTCCCTGTGGAAGATAATTCAGGATCGGCTTGCCGGTAATGTCATGGGGAGGAGTCCCTTTCATGCCGTCCCGGCCGCCACGCCAGACCATGAGGTGGCGGTAGCCGACCCCCGGATGGAAATCAAACTCGGCGCTGCCCAACTCCTGTTGCAGTGTGGCCACCAGCGCCCGCCCCTCCTCGGTCGAGATATGACCGGCCGAAAAATCCTGCATGTAGAGGGAAGTACCGCTGGGGCGCAGTGTGACTAGGTTCATACGGAACGCCACATCATCAGGTCCGAGCGCCACCCCCATGCTGAGCGCTTCGAGTGGTGAACGGCCGGTGTAACAGGTACGGGGATCGTAGCCAAAGACCGACAGATTGGCCACATCGCTGCCGGGCGGCAGACCGTCTGGCACGGTACGCGCCAGGCCTGCCCTGCCGTTGCGGGCCATGAAATCCATGTTGGGGGTGTATGCCGCCTGCAGGGGAGATCTATTGTCGAGTTCACTGTAGACGACGTCGGACATGCCGTCGCCCAGGAGGATGATTACCTTCATGGCTGCCTTTCGTAACAAAGTCTGCGAAAAACTATTTTAGTTTCCGAATACTCCCTTTGTCAACACCTCCACCACTTATTTCCTGACGAAAATCTCCCGGGCAAGGGTGCTGTCGATGGCAAACTCCGAGAATCCGACTCGGAAGACATAGGACGGGAATGCCTGCACCAGCACGATTTTGTTGCCTGGTAGCACCCCCATGGCCATCAGTTTCTGCATTTTTTTGCCATCCTCGGTCTGGATGTAAGCGATTTCCCCCTCCTGGCCCGACTTGAACTCGGTCAGCGGCACCACGCCAAGATCTCCCGTGGAGCGCGCCTCGGTACAACAGTCGCCCGGCGGGATCGGCTTGCCGTGGGGGCAGGTCGACGGATGATTAAGCATGGTGCAGACTTTGGTATCGGCTCCCTCGTTGAGCAGGTGCTCGAACTGGCAAGCCTTGTCGTCGCCGTCCTGGCCGCGTATATTGAAAACATCCATCACCAGACGTTCGGCAAGGCGATGGCGCCGGATGGTTTTCATCCCCTCCTCACGCCCCTCGGGACGGAAGTAGACCATGCCCTGCTTCAGCTCGATCAGGGTATAGCCGGTAAGCTCCCGGTAAGCCGGATCATCGGCCGGGAACTTCATCCGCACCGGGTCGAGAAAGGCCGCCCCCTCCTCTTCAACGACGATCCAAAGCGCCTCCAGTATCTCTTCTGCCTTTTCTGATAATTTCATGTGGGTTCCCCTTTATTGTTCTGATTCTCACCAAAGATTGCCCGCAGTTTTTTCACCATGCCCGATTCGGCCGGATTCTTGTAATTACAGCGAGGGCAGTGAACACTTCGGCACCCGCCGTGACAGCCTCCACAGCCACGTTTACCTTCTGACTCGTCGAACGCGTATCCGCAGAAACCGCAGATCACGTTAAGAGCCCGGTCAGCAGCAGCGCTTTATTCAGTACATAGCCGCTGCCGAAGGCAAGCAGGCTGACCAACAGGCCGATCACCCCGGCTACTTTCCACCCCCGCTCTTTCTTCATAATCAGAAACTGGGCCACGCAGGGGATGAACAGGGTCAACGTGACAGCCGCCACAGTCAGCTGGCGGGCATCCATCAGCCCCTTTCCCTGCAGTTCATACAAGCCGGCCGCACCATAATCGCGACGGAAGAAACCAAAGATGAACGATACCGCCGCATCGTTCGGCAGGCCGATCGACGCCATCACCGGTGCCATCGCAGCAACCAGCTTTTCGAAGAATCCGGTGATCTTGCCGAGCCAGAGCAGTACCGAGGCCAGTACGAACAGCGGCAGAATCTCCAGGAAGTACCACTGCATACGGGTATAGGTTTTGGTGACTACGTTACCGAACTGCGGCAGCCGCATCGGCGGCAGCTCCATGTAGAACATCGGCGCCTCACCGGGCAGGATGCGGGCCGAGAGCAGGCCGACCACCAGGAACAGCAGCATCAGGCAGCCGCCCCACACCGCCAGGGCACCCGGATATTTCGAGAGCAGCGACATGATCACCCCCAGCTGCGCCGAACAGGGGATCGTCAAAGCCAGAAGCACCGTGGCAATGATCCGCTCGCGGGTGGTTTCAAGAGTGCGGGTGACCATGGTGGCCATGGTGTCGCAGCCGAATCCGAGGACCATCGGGATCACCGCCCGGCCGGTCAGGCCGAAGTGTTTGAATATCCTGTCGACCAGCAGCGCCAGACGTGGGAAGTAGCCGGTGTCCTCCAGGAAGGAGAAGAAGATAAAGAATGTGGCAACGATCGGGAGGATAATGCCGACCGCATAACGCAGTCCCAGCGTGATAATCCCGTATTCACCCACGAACAGCTCCTGGATGACCGTCCACGGCACGATCCCCGTGACCACACCGGTTATCCAGGGATTGAAAAGCCCCTCGAACAGTTTTCCCTCAAGCAGATCGACCACCGTTCCGGCACCGAACACGCCAACGAACTGGTACAGGCCGAAATAGAGCACGGCCAGGAGCAGCGGAATACCGGTCAGGGGCTGGACCGCAAGGCGCGACATACGTTCGGACATGGTTACGACCCGCTTGTCGGGCGCCCTGAAGACACCGTTAATGATCCTGCGGACAATCTCCTTGCGCTCCAGTGAAAGATCAAGATGGAACGACTCCCTGCGCTCGAAGGCGATCTTCTTCACCATGGCCGCCACGACGGCATACCCCTCTCCTTCCCGTTCGCGGACGATCGATTCGATTTCTTCGTCCTGTTGCAGCAGAAGCAGGGCCAGGGACCGGCGGGAGAGAAGGTATTCACCACGCATCAGGTGTGCCACCTCGTGTATATCATGCTCGAGAAGCCTGCTGTAGAGGAAGCATTGCTGCTCACAGCCGCGCTGATAGCCTCCAATGGCGGCACGGATCTCCTCTATCCCGCGCTTGCGGGCTGTTGCCGCTCCGATCACCGGTATCCCGAGCTTCTGCCGCAGCAGGTCAAGATCTATCGTCAACCCCATCCGCTCAGCCTCATCGAGGATGTTGACCACCAGAACAACCGGCAGTTCAGCCTCGATCAACTGGATGGTCATGGCCAGCATCCGTTCCAGGTTGCGGGCATCAAGCACGTGCAACACCACGTCAGGAGTTTCGTGCAGCAGGATCTCCCGCGCCACCCGCTCCTCTTCGGTGATGGTGTGAATCGAATACATGCCGGGAGTGTCGATCACCTCCCAGGCGTCGCCGTTGATGGCTGTACGTCCTCTCGATACTTCGACCGATGTTCCCGGGTAGTTGGAAACCGTGACATAGGCGCCGGTCAGCGCATTGAAAAGCACGCTCTTCCCAACGTTTGGATTACCCACCAGGGTCACTTTCCTTACAATCGACGATGCGGTCGTGGTTTCAGGTATACCGTTACAGCACTTCGACATGATGCTTCCTTTTTGTGCTTTTGATATTCATTTTCATTCAAACAACAAAAAAATTTCCTACGCCTGCCCCTTGGCCGAACAGTCTGCACACAGACCGTAGATTTCCATCTTGTGGCTGCGGATCTGGAAACCGTGACGGAGCGCTATCTCCTCCTGCAGTTTTTCGATGGTGGCATCTTCGAATTCGATGATCGCGCTGCACCCGGTGCAGACCAGATGGTCATGGTGTTCGCCGGCCAGAACATGCTCATAACGGGTTTGACCGTCATGCAGCAGGATTTCCCGTGCCAGACCAGACTCGGCAAACAACTTCAGGGTGCGGTAGACCGTGGCATAGCCGATGCCGGGATGGCTGGCCTTGACTTTGAGATAGAGGTCTTCGACACTGACGTGCTGATGGGTGGAGAGAAACATGTCAAGGATGACATCCCGCTGGCGGGTTGAGCGGAGACCCTTGGCCGCCGCAAAATCGTTGAAGGTTTTTTTCTTTTGAAGAATCACGGTGGGCTCCGTTATTGAACTTGATTTTCAATATATGGTTCAGCGCCAGTCCTGTCAACACAAAATGCGGCCACAGGGCCGCATTTCACCAGCAACTCGGCACAGGGTCTCAACCCTGGCCGACAAAATACCTGACGATATCATTGTAAAATGCCAGCACCATCAATGACAGAAGCAGAAACAACCCGACCTGCTGAGCATACTCACGGACTCTCTGCGGAACCGGACGACGGAAGATAACTTCGCAGAAATAGAAGAAGAGGTGTCCGCCGTCAAGAACCGGCACCGGCAGCAGGTTCAGGACGCCCAGGTTGACCGAAAGAAGGGCTGCAAAGGCCATCAAACCTTGCAGACCTCCGGCCTGGGCCGTCTCACCGGCCATTTTGGCGATCATGATCGGGCCGCCGACAGAATCGAGCGGGACGATCCGCTGGGCCATTTTAACCAGGGACAGAACCGTCAACTCGACGACCTTCCAGGTCTGCCGGCTCCCCTGGACCAGCGCCTCAAACGGGTTGAAGTGCTCGGTAACGATCTCGCCGGCCGAGGCAACGCCAATCGCAAAACCGTTGACCTTCTCTCCGAACAGATTTTTTGTAACCCGCGGTTCAGGCGTGATTGTGAAGCTCAACTCCCTGTCGCCGCGCCTGACGACAAGTTCTACCGGCTGCCCCTTGCCGGCCGATATCGATGCGGCCACATCATCCCAACGGGCAATTGACCTGCCGCTGATCGAACGGATCAGGTCCCCGCTCTGAACCCCGGCCCGGGCTGCCGGTTTATCTTTCAGAACCTCGCCGATCTTTGCCGTTACCGAGGGGACACCGGTCATGCTGAGCACCACAAAAATCAGCCAGGCAAAAATCAGGTTGAAAAGTGGACCGGCCATGACGATCGCAATCCTGGCATGGGGCGGTTTATGGGCAAACGAACGGGCTTTCTCCTCGTCGGTCAGCTCCCGGGGCTGGTCAAGGACCTCACCCGATTCCTGATCATAGTTTTTTTCTGTCTCGTCAGCGGCCGATCCGGCTTCACCTTCGATGAAACCCCCCTCGCCAAACATTTTGACATAACCGCCAAGGGGAAATGCCGACAAGAGGTATTCTGTTTCACCGATCTGACGGCCGAGAAGCTTCGGACCGAAGCCGAGTGAAAATTTTTCAACCCTGACATTGAACAGCTTGGCAATCAGGAAATGGCCAAGTTCATGGACGAAAATCAGGACACCAAGGACCAGTATGGCATACACAATCATCATATCAGTGCTTCATGCCTCCGCATATCGATCGGGCCGTCTCCCGGGCCCAGCGATCGGCCTGCAGCACCTGCTCGATCGTGGCAAGATCCGTCGACTGGTGGGTGTTCATGGTTGCCTCAATCACATCGGCAATCTGGACAAAACCAATCGCTCCTTCAAGGAAAGCATCTACGGCAATTTCATTGGCAGCATTCATGACCGCCGGCATACTTTCCCCCTCCCGGATCGCCCGGTACGCCAGCCCAAGACAGCGAAACTTGTTCAGATCGGGAGTGTGAAACGTCAGCCCGGAAAAGGTCGTCAGGTCAAGCGGCTTTACCCCGGTTGAGACCCGCTCGGGGTATGAAAGGGCATAGGCGATCGGAGCCTTCATGTCGGGTGTCCCCAACTGGGCGATAACGCAGCCGTCAATATACTCGACCATCGAGTGGATGATACTCTGGGGGTGGATATTGACGTCGATCTTTTCCACCGGCACATCAAACAGCCAGCGGGCCTCGATCACTTCCAGACCCTTGTTCATCATGGTGGCCGAATCGACCGAGATCTTGCGTCCCATGACCCAGTTGGGATGGGCCACCGCCTGATCCGGCGTCACGTCGTGGAGCGTGTCGGCCGCCCGCTGCCGGAAGGGGCCACCCGACGCGGTCAGCACGATGTGGTCGATGCGCGAGGCCCAGGTCGATCGGTCCTCGGGCAGGCACTGGAAGATGGCCGAGTGCTCGCTGTCGATCGGCAGCAGCGTGTGGTCGAGGTCGAACAGCCAGACGGGTTCGCCGCGCGTCCGGCGGCCTCGGGAGGCCGTCGTCACCGGGCCCGGATCATGGTGCCGAAGGCCTGGTCGGTAAGGATCTCCAGCAGCAGCACGTGCGGCACCCGGCCGTCGATGATGTGCACCGCGTTGACGCCGCTCTTGGCCGCGTCCAGCGCGCCGGCGATCTTGGGCAGCATGCCGCCGCTGATGGTGCCGTCGGCGAACAGCTCGTCGATGCGGCGGGCGGTCAGGTCGGTCAGCAGCTCGCCGGACTTGTCCAGCACGCCCTTGATGTTGGTGAGCATCACCAGCTTCTCGGCCTTCAGGACCTCGGCGAGCTTGCTGGCGACCAGGTCGGCGTTGATGTTGTAGCTCTCGTTGTCGGCGCCGAAGCCGATCGGGCTCACCACCGGGATGAACGCGTCGTCCTGCAGCGCCTTGACCACGCTCGGGTCGATCGACTCGATCTCGCCGACCTGGCCGACGTCGTGCTCGATCGTCGGATCCTTGTGGTCGAGCATCTTCAGCTTGCGCGCGCGGATCAGCCCGCCGTCGCGGCCGGTCAGGCCCACCGCCTTGCCGCCGGCGGCGTTGATCAGGCCGACGATGTCCTGCTGCACCTCGCCGGCCAGCACCCACTCGACGACTTCCATGGTCTCGGCGTCGGTCACGCGCATGCCCTGGATGAACTCGCCCTTCTTGCCCAGGCGGTTGAGCGCTGTCTCGATCTGCGGCCCGCCGCCATGCACCACCACCACGTTGATCCCGAGGGAGCGGAGCAGCACAACATCCATGGCAAAGGACTCTTTCAGAGCCTCGTCGGCCATGGCGTGACCGCCGTATTTTATGACGATTGTCTTGCCGGAAAAACGCCTGATGTAAGGGAGCGCCTCCATCAGTGTATTTGCCTTGTCGATGAACTCCTGCATGGCCGTACCTCGATAACAGAAATTTAGCCTGAAAAAGATGAAACTATAGCAAAAATTAACAGAAAATCAATGCTGGAGAGGGGTTTGTGCGGATTTATCTCAAAAAAAAGAGGCCGACAATTGCCGACCTCTTTTTACATACTCTCCATCATGCCGTGGACTCGTAGAAACTCCGGGCGAGTTCCTATGAGGTGGGTGACTAGAAGCCGCTTCAGGCAATTCCCGCGCAATGGGGCAGCACACCAC
>DCNF01000029.1:482-747 GCA_002322035.1 Geobacter sp. UBA1603 | reverse complement strand
AACGGTGTCAGGTCGCTTTTCTGGACTCCCAGTGTCTTGGCAATTACTGCCAGATGCTTCTCCCGTTCGTTTGACGATACCTTGTCGCACTTGGTTACCACCAGAAGCGGCGGAACGTTGAAGCTGCGCAGCCAGTCAAGCATCTGGAGATCTTCGTCTGCAGGAATTCTGCGTATGTCGATGATCAGGACTACCCCGCGCAGGTTGGGGCGGGTGGAGAGATAGGTCTCCATCATCGGCCCCCACTGTTTCTTGACCGCCAGCG
>DCNF01000029.1:0-247 GCA_002322035.1 Geobacter sp. UBA1603 | reverse complement strand
CCCCCTTCCGGGTAGTGGGACGGCTTGGTGGCGCTTTTGATGAACTCTACTGTTTTAACGTGCACTAAATCTCCTGTAAGCCTTATCGATGTGTCATCTGCTCCAGTCGGCTTATCCTTTCCTGCAGCGGCGGGTGAGTGGAAAAGAGCGACATCAGACCGCCACCGGTTAGCGGAGTGACAATGAACATATGGGCAGTGGCAGCATTGGCTTCCATAGGAATCCGCTGGCTACCCATTTCCAGTTT
>DCNF01000060.1:6359-6498 GCA_002322035.1 Geobacter sp. UBA1603 | reverse complement strand
GGCCGGGTCTCCCGGGCGGCGGTCCTCTTCGACGATGGCGAAGTCAACACCGCTCACCTGTCTGACAACTTCAAGCACGTCGCGGACGCTGCTGCCGGTGCCGTAGCCGACGTTCATGGCGGTAGATTCACCGCCCCGG
>DCNF01000060.1:1788-6278 GCA_002322035.1 Geobacter sp. UBA1603 | reverse complement strand
CATAGATTGCCGCCCGCGGGCGCAGGCCCAATGCGGCCTGGCAGGCGATCTTGATCAGGTGGGTCGCTTCCGGCGTACGCTGGCCGATGCGGGCCAGGGGGTCGGCGCCGGCCACGTTGAAGTAGCGCAGCGCCACATAGTTCAGGCCGTGGGCCGCTGCAACGTCGCGCAGCATCCATGCACTGATCAGTTTTGAGGTGCCGTAGGGGTTGATCGGTGCCAGGGCGGAGTCTTCCGAGGCGATACCGCCATCGGGATAGCCGTAGACCGCCGCGGTGCTGGAGAAGACAAACCGCTCGACGCCGAAGCGCACGCAGCTTTCCAGCAGCCCCAGGGTGTTGCGGGTGTTGTTGCCGTAGTATTTGAGCGGCTGGCTGACCGATTCGGGCGCAACGATGGCAGCGGCAAAGTGCAGCACCGTCCGGAAGCGGTACTGCCGGAAGGCATCTTCCAGGGCATCACGGTCGGACAGGTCGGCCTCGATCAGCGTCTCACCATGCAAGAGGGCATCACGGAACCCGGTGGAGAGGTTGTCGTAGACCATCACCTCATGGCCAGCCTCGGAAAGCTGGCGCACCACATGGCTGCCGATATAGCCGCAGCCGCCGGTTACCAGCATCGGGCCACTCATGGCGTTTCCCGTCTGAAGCGGAAAAGGCCGCTTCTGATCTGGTCCAGCAGGGCCCGGTCTTCGGGGTTCATTTTTGCAAGATATTCTTGCACAAAGGCCACCATGACCGAGCAGAAAAAGGCGGTAACCGTTGCCAGGATCACGACCAGCGAGCGCTTGGGCTTGCTCTTCTTGGCCGGGACAACCGCATCGTCAAGGACCTGGATCGTGGAAGAGTCTTTGGCTTCGGTCAGCTTGACCACCTCGTACTGCCGGGTGAGCTGCTCAAAGATCGCTTCCTGGGTTTTCAGCTCGCGTAGCAGGCGGGCGTAATCGAGCCCCAGCCCGGGGACCGAGCCGACCGTGGGGATCGGATCGCCGCTGGAACCGCCGCCGGCCATGGTACCGACCTGGGAGCGCAGCCGGGTGAGGGCCGCCTGCAGGGCCTTGACCTCCGGGCTTTCATCGGTCTGGTGGCTGCGCAGGGCCGACAGCTGCACCTCTTTGGAAACGATCTCGGCCTTGAGCCGGGCAATCCCCTCGATGGTGGCCGACGCCTGGGCATCGACCTTGAGGGTCTTGTTTTTGATGGAAAAGGCCTTCAGAGCCTCTTCAGCCTGTTTCAGGTCGGCCTTGACCACCTCAAGCCGCTTCTCCAGGAACTGGCGCTCGGTGCCGGCCTTGGTCAGGTTAAGCTGCACGCTGCGGTTCTGCAACTCCTGCACCATGGTATTGGCCAGCCTGGCGGCCATTTCCGGCTTTTTGCTGTCGGCGGTAATGGTGATAATGCCATCCTTGCCGGCCTGGGTTTTAACGACCTGGGCCAGGGTCAGCCGGGCAGCATCATCGGTCTTTGCTTTGAATTCGGCCTTGAGGTTCAGTTTTTTTATGACCGCATCGGCCACCGAACGGCTCTTGAGGATACCGAGGTAGAGGTCGGAACTGCCCCCCAGGCCGGATACGCCGGCCAGACCGGCCAGGCCGCCCGCCTGTCCCAGCAGGGCCGAAAGACCGCCGCCCCCCTCTTTCTGGGGAGGGAGCAGCCGGGCCGTGGCGCTGTAGATGTTCGGCATGGTCAGGCTGTAGATCACCGCCGCCAGGGCTGCCGCTGCGGTGATCCTGATGATCATCATCTTGCGCCTGACAAGCACGCCCACCAGTTCCAGCAGGTTGATCTCTTCCTCGGCGGCCGGATCCGGATTGCCGTTAAAAGCCGGAGACCGGCTCTCGTGTGAATCATTCAATGCCATCAATAACTCCGCAGATTCGTGTAAGGTTCTCGCTTCAGCATCCTAGCGCAAACCAAGGAAAACCGTACCGGCGGTAATCGCCAGCTGGGAAAGAATGGTCGTGATATCCTTGATGTCACGCATCCAGGCCGTCCGTTCCAGTTTCTGGGGCACCACAATCGTATCACCCGGGTTCATGGCGGCGGCCATAAATCCACCCAACGTCCAACGCTGGTCAACGGGATCCCAGGTAAGGCCGAAGCTCGACTGCTGGCGGCTCTGGACAGTCCCGTCCGGCCTGATAATGTAAATTTCATCCTGATTGGCATCTTCCGTCGGTCCGCCGGCACTCTTCAGGTAGGTCTGCAGGGTACTGTCCGGGCGGAAGATGAAGGTGGTCGGGTTAAAGACATGCCCCATCACATTGACGATCCCCGGATTTTTCGGGATATCAAGCCGGTCGCCGCCAACCAGTTCCAGGTCGTAGCTGCGGTCGTTCCCCTTCAGCAGGGCCTCGAGCCGCATGACGACCCGCCCTTCGGCAGTGGAATTTTTCAGGCGTTCCAGATTTTTCAGCAGGGCTTCCAGGGAAGCCCTGGTGGCTTCCAGCTCCTCTTTTGTAGAGGAGAGAGAGGCCAGTTCGCTCTGCTTTTTGAGGATATCCTGCTCGGTGCGAGTGAGAATTTCCTCCATCTTCTGCTGCTGGAGCTTCTGGACCGATTTCCGGGTGAATTTCGCCCCGAGCGGATAGGCATCCTCGGTCAGTCCGCCGGCCCGGGCGATGACCGAGCTTAAACGTTCCCCCTTGGAAATGGCATAGGTGCCCGGAAACAGGACCTCTCCGCTGATGGTCACGTAGCGCTCGTCGGTTTCGGTCCAGCGGGGAATCACCCGCACGGTCAGGGAATCGTTGGGTTCAAGCTTCCGGTTCTGGGCGGGATTACCGGCCAGCACGTCGCGCAGGTTGACCAGGGTGGTGGTGCTGGAGGCGCCGCGGGGGGTAATTGTTACCCGGCTCAGCTCGGCATCCTGCAGATAGGCGCTGCGTTTGAGGCTGCCGGCCGCCACGATCAGGTCGCGCACGGTCATGTTGGGCAGATACTCATATATGCCCGGCTTGAAAACCTCGCCGGTAATCGTGACATAGGGCTTTTCAACCACATCCCAGCGGGAGTTGATCCGGATCTGGTCCTGTTCCTGGAGTTCCAGGTTTTCCTGCTGGTCGCCGGCCAGAAGCCGTCCCAGGTTGAAGGAGATCCGCTCCCTGTGGAGATCGGGCGGCACAATCCGGGTGATTTCGGCCGCTTCCAGGTAGCTGTCCGGCAAGAGCAGTTTCGGATCGGGAATGACATCGCGCAGCCGCATTCCGGCCCGGAACTGGTACTCGCCCGGCCGGGCCACATTGCCGGCCAGGCTGACGATTTTCCGCAGGGAGGGGTGCAGCGGAAAAACCCTGATCAGGTCGCGGTCCTGAACCGGAGCCGCCAGGGCCTGCGGGCCGGCACCGGCCGCCGTGGGCCCGATATCGATCAGCGTGCGGGACTGGCTCCCTTCGATCCGCTCCAACTGGATCCGGCCGGTATCGCTGGCAGCGGTGAAGCCCCCGGCCATTTTCAGGACAGAGGCGAGGGTTTCGCCCGCTTTCAGCTCGTAGATGGCCGGGCGCTTGACCTCACCGACAACGGCCGCCACCGGGCCGATCACCGGCACATGGATCGTATCGCCGTTTTCCAGGCGCAGATCACTGGCGCGATTGCCTTCCAGCAGAACATCGTAGAGGTCGACCTCAAACGCCGGCTGCCCGGAGCGCGAAACCCTGACCGAGCGCAGGGAGCCGTTCTTTGACGGTCCTCCGGCCGCTGCCAGGGCATTCAAGACCGTTGCCAGAGAGCTGACCGAATAGGCACCCGGGTTTTCGAGCGCCCCGACCAGGAAGACCCGGATCGAGCGCATCTGCCCCATGGTGACATTCAGCTGAAAATCCTTGAAGTAGCGGCCGATCGAACGCTCCAGGGTCTGATGCAGCCCCTTGAAGGGCTGTCCGGCAACCTGGATGGTGCCGACACGCGGGATCGTGATCGCGCCGGAGCGGTCGACGGTCAGTTCCTGATGGAGTTCCAGACCGCCCCAGGCATCAATCTTCAAGACATCTCCGGCACTGACCGGGTACTCGCCGGAAACCGGCACGTTTTCGACTGCGGCCGAGGCCTGCGCATTGCGGAAGAAGTCGTAGCCGAACTGCCGCACATTGCGCTCGATCGGCTTGATGTCGATCTTGTCCTGCAGGGTGACAACCTTGCGCGAAAAGGCCTGTTCGAGGACCGAACCGAGCTTGTCTGCCGCAAGGGGTATGGCCGTTTTCTCGGCCGAAGCGGCAACAAGGCGGTTGTCGCGGGTGTAGGCCTCCACAATCAGGTAATAGGCCTGGTCGTTTTTCAGTTCACGCAGACGATAGCTGTTAACGCTGCCGGCAACCACCCGTCGGTCATACTTTCCCGGCTCGGTGCCGACACGAATGACATAGTTCAGGCTGTCCGGTTTCTCGGTCTGCCAGTTGACCGACCAGGAAAGCGCCAGGGCACTGTCACCGGCTTCGGCTGTAACGTTAAGATGGTCTTCCCGGGCTTCCTGCTGCCGGGACGGGGTCTGCA
>DCNF01000060.1:926-1722 GCA_002322035.1 Geobacter sp. UBA1603 | reverse complement strand
GTCATCGGCTTTCAGCTGCTGCCTATACGGGGCGCCGACCCCTGCCGGGCTTTGTGCGCCCCCCGCCAGGTCGTTGTTCATCATCAGAAGCTTCTCTGCCCCGGTAGTGTCCAGACGCTGGGCCGGCTGATCATAATCAGCGGCGGCGGAAAAACCGGCCACGGCCAGCAGAAGGGCGATCAGGAGAGCTGTTATGGTGCGATACCGCATGGTTCTGTCCTCATTCTCACAGATAGTTAACTACCGGCCGCGCCGCAGAAAAGCGCCCGCAGCCAGGCTTTCAGGACTCTTTCAGGAGCCCCAGCAGATACTGGCCGTAGCCGTTTTTGGCCAGCGGACGGGCCAGGCCCTCCAGCTGCCGGTTATCGATCCAGTGCTGGCGCCAGGCGATTTCATCGGGCGAGGCGACCTTGAGCCCCTGGCGCTTTTCAATGGTCTGGATGAACTGGGAGGCCTCCAGCAGCGATTCGTGGGTTCCGGTATCGAGCCAGGCATAGCCGCGCCCCATGATTTCGACATTCAGACATCCCTCTTCCAGGTAGAGCCGGTTAAGGTCGGTGATCTCCAGCTCGCCCCGGGGCGAGGGGGCCAGGCCTTTGGCCAGCTCCACAACCCTGCTGTCGTAGAAGTACAGGCCGGTGACGGCGTAGTTTGATTTCGGGCGGGCCGGCTTCTCCTCCAGGGAGAGCACCCTGCCGTCGGCATCGAATTCGGCTACGCCGTAGCGTTCCGGGTCATGGACGTGGTAGGCGAAGACCGTTGCACCGTCGCTGCGGGCGTGGGCGTTGGCCAGAAG
>DCNF01000060.1:0-730 GCA_002322035.1 Geobacter sp. UBA1603 | reverse complement strand
CCGAGCAGCTGCTCGAAGCGCGGGGTATCCTGGGGGGTCGAGATGACCAGGATCTCTCGGATGCCGGCCAGCATCAGGGTCGTCAGCGGATAGTAGATCATCGGCTTGTCGTAGACCGGCAGGAGCTGTTTGGAGACCGCCAGGGTCGCCGGATGGAGGCGGGTGCCCGCCCCGCCGGCCAGGATGATACCTTTGCGGGTCATGCCGCACCTCCGATCCGCTCCAGCGTGTAGGCTCCGCTGATGACACGCTGCCACCAGATCTGGTTGTCAAGGTACCACTGCACCGTCTTGCGCATGCCGCTTTCAAAGGTTTCCTGCGGCACCCAGCCGAGTTCGCGCTGGATTTTGGAGGCGTCGATGGCATAGCGCTGGTCGTGGCCGGGGCGGTCTTTGACAAAGGTGATCAGCTCGCGGTAGTGCTGCCGACCGGCCGGCAGCCGCTGCGGGGCCAGCTCCTGGAGCAGGTCGCAGACGGTCTCGACCACATGCAGGTTCTGCTGCTCGTTGTGGCCGCCGATGTTGTAGGTCTCACCCACCTGCCCCCGGCTGACCACCTCGACCAGGGCCCGGGCGTGATCTTCGACATAGAGCCAGTCGCGCACCTGCCGGCCGTCGCCGTAGACCGGGAGCGGCTTGCCGTGCAGGGCGTTCAGGATCATGTGCGGGATCAGCTTTTCCGGGAAATGGTACGGACCGTAGTTGTTGGAGCAGTTGGTGGTGAGCACCGG
>DCNF01000062.1:7156-9654 GCA_002322035.1 Geobacter sp. UBA1603 | reverse complement strand
ATGATCGGCTCGCTGGTTGCCGGTACCGAAGAGTCTCCAGGAGATACCGTGCTTTACCAGGGGCGTACCTACAAAACCTATCGTGGCATGGGATCGATCGGGGCCATGAAAGACGGCAGCAAGGACCGCTACTTCCAGTCAGAAGTCGGTGACGATGTCAAGCTTGTTCCAGAAGGAATCGAAGGGATGGTGCCGCTGCGCGGGCCGCTCTCGGCCAACATACACCAGTTGCTGGGAGGGCTGCGCTCCGGCATGGGGTACACCGGCTGCGCGACCATCGAAGAGCTTCAGCGCAACGGCCGCTTTATCCGTATTACGGGGGCCGGCCTCAAGGAGTCCCATGTCCATGATGTGACGATCACTAAAGAGGCGCCGAACTACCGCGTAGGTAACTAACGCCCCGATTCTCCAATTGTGCTTCCGAGCCCCTGCAGAAATCCATATTCGGGTTGAGCAGGGGCTTTTTTATTGTAAATAGTCAAGTAATTATGTATTTTGCGATCAGCTTGATAGGTATTTTGAATATGGGGATCGCCATGACGCTCAAACAGCTGGAAGTATTCGTCAATGTTTCAGAAACCAAAAGTTTTTCGCGAGGGGCGGAAAAGTCCTGCATTACCCAGTCAACAGCCAGTCAGCATATAAAGGGGCTGGAAGACGAACTGGGGATCAGGCTGTTTGATCGAGGCCGTGAAGGAGCACTTTTGACTGAAGCCGGCAAGGTCTTCTTTTCACGGGCCTGCAGGATCCTTGGTGAATGCGACGAATCACGATCGGCAATCCGCCGCTTTCTCGGCATGGAAGACGTAGTCCTTAAGATCGGTGCCAGCAATACGCCGGCAACCTGTCTGATACCCAGGGTGTTGGGAGACTTTACCAGCCGGTTTCGGGGTGTTCGGATGAATGTCTCCCAGGGCGACAGCGTGTCGGTCATCGGAGAGCTGCTCGATGAAGAGGTTGAGCTCGGTTTCATCGGTGCCCGATATGACGATGACCGGATTCATTACGACCATCTCCTGAATGACGAAATTGTATGCGCTGTATCACCAGAGCTGGCGGGCGACAGGCAGTCACTCAGCCAGGCCGAGCTCTGTAAGGTGCCGCTGGTGATAAGAGGACAGGGTTCCGGCACCCAGAAAGCGGTCTTTGATGCCCTGGCAGGCACATGGATCAACCGGGATGCACTGAAGATCATTGCGGTCATGGGAAGCGGCGAGGCGATTATACGGGCGCTTCTGAATCGGAGTGGCTACGGCTTTGTCTCACGCATGTCGATAGCTGATGAACTCGCGCAGGGGGGCCTGACAACGGTCAGAATTCCGGGAGTAACAGTGTCGAGAACCCTGTACGCTGTCCGGCGTGAGGGGCGTGAACTCTCGCCTGCTGCCGCCGCGTTCTATTCACTGATGCTCGAGACGTGGGGGCACCACGGCAATAAAAAACCGGGCTGATTCTTTAGCCCGGAACATGTATGCAAAAGGGGTGGGGGCAGGGCGGAATCGTGCCGCCTGCCCCGGCCCTGATGGTCTTACAGATGACTATTCAGCCTTGACGAAATTACCTTTTTCTCCGCATTTATCGCATTTCTGGGGTTTGCAGCGGCCCTCCTTGGTGAATCCACAGGTGCATTTCCAGGTTGCCATGATAGAACTCCTTTCAGGTGGTGATGTTGTGCTTGATGCAGATCGTGAATTCAGTGTATCGTCAGACACCATGATTCGAGGATACCGCCGTGAGTGAAATGATTTTTCTGCTGGTCCTGTTCGGAGTACCAGGTTTCCTGGGGGTCTATCTTGCCCGCCGCCGGGGTAAGAACCCACTGCTGTGGGGGGTACTTTCCGCCGTTTTTCCGTTCGTTCTGCTGATTCTCAAGATGCACCACAAGCCGCTCGAGAAGTACCGACCGTCGCCGCCGGCTACTTGATGCAGACCCGGCGGACCTCCTTGATGTCCGTCAGCCCCTGGAAACACTTGAGAATGCCATCCTGTTTGAGTGTCGTCATGCCGTCTCTGATGGCCTGCTGGCGGATTACCTCAATCTCTGATTTTCGCTTAATCAGAGACTTCATCTGATCGGTTCCCTCCAGAATTTCGTGAAGTCCGAGTCGTCCCTTGTATCCGGTATCTCCGCATTTCGGGCAGCCGGTCGCCCGGTAGAGCCGTAATTCAGAGGGGTTGAGTCCGGTTTTGGCAAATTCGTCTGCCCCGTACTCGAGGATCAGGTCCTGCACTTCCTGGGGAGGTGGCACATATTCCTGGCGGCAATCTGGGCAGATCCGGCGGGCCAGCCGCTGGGCCAGGATGCAGAGGATTGCGTCGGAGAAGCTGAACGGATCCAGTTCCATGTCCAGAAGACGGGTGATGGTCTCCGGAGCAGAGTTGGTGTGCAGAGTCGAAAAAACCAGGTGTCCGGTGAGCGACGACTCGACGCCGATCTCGGCTGTTTCCTGGTCGCGCATCTCTCCGACCATGATTACGTCCGGATCGGCGCGCAGAAA
>DCNF01000062.1:274-7069 GCA_002322035.1 Geobacter sp. UBA1603 | reverse complement strand
TTGACCTGCACCTGGCGCAGCCCCTTCTGGGTGATCTCGACCGGATCCTCGGCAGTCCAGATCTTTGTTTCCGGCGTGTTGATCAGCTTTATGGCCGAATGCAGGGTTGTTGTCTTTCCGGAGCCGGTCGGGCCGACCACCAGGACCAGGCCGTAGGGTTGGTTGACGCACTGTTCCAGAACTCTGGCGTTGCGCTCGGTCAGGCCGAGTTTGTCGTAGGGTATCGGCTCACCGCTGGCCAGAACGCGCATGACAACGTCCTCAAGCTGCCCGGCGGTCGGAACGGTGGCGACACGCAGCTCCACGTTGAGCGGACCGAACTTCTTGAAGTCAATCTTTCCGTCCTGGGGCTTGCGTCGTTCTGATATGTCGAGGCCGCACATGATCTTGATACGGGAGGGGATGGCGTACTTGTACTTGTAGGGAATCTTCTGGTAGACCTTGCAGCGGCCGTCGATCCGCATTCGAACCTGAACATCTTCTTTGCCCGGGAATGGTTCAATGTGAATATCAGAGACCTTGTTCTGAACGGCGTCGATAATGATCTTGTTGACCAGCTGGACGATGACGCTGTCCTGCTCGGAGACCTTCTGGGTCTCCTGCTCGATTTCCGGCTCATCCGTGCTGTCCAGTTTGCTGATGATGTCGTTGATGCTGCCGCTGGCGGCGACTGATGCGCCGTGGTGATAAAAGAGGCTGATATAGCTCTGGATATCCTCGCGGAAAGCCCCGACGCAGCTGATGCGCTTGTACTCCGGGTAGACGAACTTGATCATGTCGTGCCGGGCCAGGTCGGTGGGGTCATCCATGATGATATGCAGGATGCCGTTTTCGATCTTGTAGGGTACCCACCACTCCTTGAGCAGCCTGTCAGACCTGACCCGTTTGAGGATTTCCTCGTCCAGGGCCGGAGTGGCCGGCTCATAACCAACGAACTCTGTACCGAAGAAGAAGGAGAGGTTCTTGGCCATTTCCTCTTTAGGTACGCCAAATTCACGCATCAGCACGTAGTCGAGTCCGATCTTGGGGACATCGGCATGGGTGGCCGCTTTCTCAAGAATTTTGTCGTCGATCAGGTTCTTGTCCAGCAGGTAGTTGTAGCGGGACTTCTGGCGGATGACCTTGGTGGTGACCGACAGCCGGTAGATGTTATGGACCGCGATCGAGAGCGATGTGGCCAGCTCGAGTGAGTAGGTTATGTCTGTGTCGTCGAAGGGCAGGCCGTCCTTGCGGTTAATGATCTGGATGACGCCGATCAGGACTTTCTGGAATTTCATCGGCACGCAGAGGACCTGACGGGTGACGAAGCCGGTTTTCTGGTCCCAGCTTGAATCAAAATGCAGATTGCTGCCGAGCATTTTCAGCTCATGGGCGTCGTAGGCGTTTTTAATGTTGAGGACAGTGCCGGATACGGCGCAGTATCCGGAGAGGCTGGCATCACTGATCGGCACGACGATCTGCTGGACTTCGCTGCCGCTTTTGACTTTTGAGATGAGCAGGTTGCGCTTGGCATCGGCCAGGTAGATGGTGATCCGGTCGGCATTGAACAGCCCGGCAATGCTGTCTTTGATATGAATCAGGATCGTGTTCAGGTTGTCAGCTGAGTGGATCTCGTTGATTTTGTCCATCAGCCGCTTGCGGTATTCCAGCTGCTGTTTGAGAATATCCATGTCCTGGGTCATGATCCCGTTCCTGTCCGGCATGAGATGAAAGACTGACAAAGATTACCAGAAATGATCCATATAACAAGAGTAAATCTGTTGCCAAATAGCGGGGGCATATCTATAGTCAGGCCATGACGACGGATCACAATGATAGGATGCTGCAGGAACTGGAGAGGTCTATCGGTTATGGCTTCAGCAGCCGTTTGATTGTTGCGGAAGCCTTGACCCACCCATCGCACTGCAATGAGCAGGGGGATGGCACCCTTGCCGGGCACTACCAGCGGCTTGAGTTTCTGGGTGATTCGATCCTGGGGATGCTGCTGGCGGAAATGCTTTTTGAGCGCTATCCCGATTACGATGAAGGAAGGCTTTCCCGTGCCAGATCGCTGCTGGCCGGCCAGGGAGCTCTGGCAGAGGCGGCCCGTCTGCTCGGGCTTGGACGGTTAGTTCGGCTCGGTCGGGGCGAGGAGCGGACCGGTGGTCGCGACAAGGATTCGATTCTGGCTGATGTGTTTGAAGCGCTGGTTGCTGCCGTTTATCTGGACGGCGGTATTGAACCGGCCCGGATGCTGGTCCGGCGCGTACTTGGCCCGCTGCTTGAGGATCAGGGCCTGACAGCGCGCTTCGGCGATGCGAAGAGCCTGCTCCAGGAGCTGTTGTCCGAACGGGGACTGGCTGCTCCCGTGTACGATTGCATCGAGGTGAGCGGCCCTTCCCATGATCCGCAGTTCCGTTTCCAGGTTCTTGTTGGCGGTGTCGTTGCCGGTGAAGCGGAGGGGAAATCAAAAAAACTGGCCCAGCAGACGGCTGCTCTGCAGGCTCTTGATTTTCTGAAGCGCGGGGCTGCCGATACAGTGCCATGAAACCGGTAACGGTACCATTTTTCATTAGCCACCAGGGCTGTCCGCATGCCTGCCTGTTCTGTGATCAGCGGACCATTTCAGGGTCAGCGGGCGACCTGCCCTCATCGGGCCAGATCATTGAAAGGGTTGTTGCCTGGAAGCAGACAGCGGCCGGCCGGCCCCTTGATGCGGCATTTTTCGGCGGGAGTTTCACGGCGCTGCCGTGGCATGCCCAAAAACGGCTGCTGGCTCCCCTGCAGCCGTTTTTGGCAGACGGCACGATCCGGTCGGTGCGTATTTCGACACGGCCGGATTATGTCACCGTCGATCAGCTGGTACGGCTTAAACGCATGGGGGTTTTTACCGTTGAACTTGGTGTCCAGTCCATGGACGACGAGGTTCTTAAACGGTCAGGGCGCGGCCATACGGCGGACGCATCGGAAAAAGCGATCCGGCATGTGAAGGACCAGGAGCTGTCCGTAGTGGCCCAGTTGATGCCCGGTCTGCCGGGGGATACGCCGGCCGCTTCCCGGGAGTCTCTGATGCGGGTGATCAGGGCCGGCGCAGATGCCGTCAGAATCTATCCGGCAGTGGTGCTTGCCGGAACAGGGCTGGCCCGCCTTTTTCAGGAGGGATCATACCGGCCGCTTTCCCTCGGGCAGGGGATTGATCTCTGCAAGGTTTTACTGCACCAGGCGAACAGGGAACGGATTAAGGTGCTTCGAATCGGTCTGCAGGCGGAGACTGGCCTGAATCATTCAACTGTTCTGGCAGGCTGTTGGCATCCTGCCCTCGGCCACCTGGTCCGTTCGGCGCTCTGGGGTGATCTTCTTGATCACCTGACTGCCGGAGTGCCGGACGGCGCACCGCTGGTGATCCGCTGCCACCCCTCGATCAGATCAGATGTGGCCGGTCACGGTTCCGGTACCATCAAGCGCCTCCGCTCCCGGCTTGACTGCCGGATTGTGCCGGACAGCGCTCTCGATCTTCAGACGCTGGCCCTCGACTTTATGGATCAACGTATTACAGGCAATCTGTTAACAGACCTGAATTATTCACTTAAAGAGGTATGAACATGCGCAAGGAATCACTGAAGTTTCTTGAATCACTGGTAACCGCCCCAAGCCCGTCAGGATATGAACAGCCGGCCCAGCGTGTCTTTCGTGACTACGTCTCCCCGTTCTGCGACGACATCACAACCGATGTAATGGGTAATGTCTACGGCCGGATAGCCGGTCGCGGAAACGATCTGCCGCGGGTGATGATCGTTGGACATGTGGATGAGATCGGCCTTCAGGTCAAGTATATTGACGACAAAGGGTTTCTCTATTTTGCCGCAGTTGGCGGTGTCGATGCCCACCTGACCGCCGGCAAACGGGTTAACGTCCATACGGTTGACGGTGTACTGCCGGGCGTTGTGGGAAAAAAGCCGATTCACCTGATGGATGCCAAGGACCGGGAAACCGTTGTCAAGCTGGAGGCCCAGTACATCGATATTGGCGCCAAGGATAAGAAAGAGGCCCAGAAACTGGTCAGGGTTGGTGATGCTGTTACCTTTGAGAGCAGTTTTACCCGCCTGCATGGTGACCGGGTGGCTTCGCGTGGCTTTGACGACAAGGCCGGTGTTTTTGTGGTGGCCGAGGTTCTGCGCCTGGTAAAATCCGCAGGCAAAAAGCTGGCGGTTGACCTGTACGGAGTTTCCTCTGTTCAGGAAGAGATCGGGCTGCGCGGTGGAACCACGAGCTCCTACACGGTCAACCCGGATATCGGTATTTGTGTCGAAGTTGATTTCGCAACGGATCAGCCCGATGTGGACCGCAAGCATAACGGCGAAGTTGCCCTCGGCAAGGGGCCGATTCTGACCCGCGGTGCCAATATCAACCCGCAGCTGTTCGACCTGCTCTCATCGGCAGCCGAGAAAGCGAAAATTGCCATTCAGCACACCGCCAACCCCCGGGCGACCGGCACCGATGCCAACGTCATGCAGATTTCCCGCGCCGGCGTTGCCACCGCTCTGGTCAAAATTCCACTGCGCTATATGCATACGCCGGTGGAAACCCTCTCCCTGTCAGATCTTGAGCGCTCAGCAGCACTGATCGTTGCCGCGCTTGGCACGATCAAGAGCCGGGACGAGTTTATTCCGCGATAAGCAATGATTGATCCCCGTCGCATCCATTTCCTTAATCTGATCCCCGTTCAGCCAGGCCCTGTCATCTACTGGATGAGCCGTGAGCAGCGGGTGGCCGACAACTGGGGGCTGCTGTATGCCCAGAAGTTGGCCGTGGAACTGCAGCAGCCGCTGGTGGTGGTCTTTGCCCTTGCCGATTCTTTTCTGGGTGCAGGGCTGAGGCAGTACGGTTTCATGCTGCGGGGACTGGAGCTGGTAGCGCAGCGGCTGGAGAAGCTGAACATCACATTCTTTCTGCTGCGCGGCGATCCTCCGCAAGAGATCTGCCGCTTCACTGCGGGATGCAGCGCCGGGGCGGTTGTTACCGACTTTGATCCACTCCGGATCAAGCGCCAGTGGCGCGAGCGTGTTGCTGCCGGATCAGGGGTGGCCTGCATCGAAGTTGACGGCCACAATATCGTCCCGAGCCGGTTTGTCTCACAGAAGCGGGAGTTCGGTGCCTACACTCTTCGGCCGAAGATTCACCGTCTGCTGCCGGACTTCCTGTCAGGGTTTCCACCGGTCGAGCGCCATCCCTTCGACGTTCCCTCGTCATCTTCTCGCTTCAGTGCCGATGACGTTCTGGCTTCTCTGACCTGTGACCGCAGGGTAGGGGAGGTGGCCGTTCCGTCAGGAGAAGCGGCCGCCCACGAACGGCTGTATGGGTTTATCGACAACGGCCTGGACAACTACGACACCCTGCGCAACGACCCCAATGCCGACGGGCAGTCAGGTCTGTCGCCCTACCTGCATTTCGGCCAGATTGCACCCCAACGGGTGGCGCTTGAGACAGCCAGGGCTGCCGGTGGTTCAGTGTCCGGTGATGCGTTTCTGGAAGAACTGATTGTGCGGCGGGAGCTTTCGGATAATTTCTGCTGGCATACCATGAACTATGACAACGTGGATGGATTCCCCGAATGGGCGCTGAAGACCATCGATGAACACCGTCACGACCGGCGCGATTTTGTCTACTCCCTGGAACAGTTCGACGGAGCAGAGACTCACGATCCGCTCTGGAATGCCGCCCAGCGCGAGATGGTCACAACCGGTCGCATGCATGGCTACCTGCGTATGTACTGGGCTAAAAAAATTCTGGAGTGGAGCGTGTCTCCGGAAGAGGCGATGCAGATCGCCATCACCCTCAATGACCGCTGGCAGCTGGATGGCCGAGACCCTAACGGCTACGCCGGCATCGCCTGGAGCATGGGCGGGGTCCATGATCGCGCCTGGGGGGAACGCCCGGTGTTTGGCAAGATCAGGTACATGAACGACAAAGGATGCCGGCGGAAGTTCGATGTGGATCGGTATGTTCGAAATTTCAGTGAAACGTCCGGTACTGGATGATGTAGGCCGCGATCCCGCCGAAATATCCCACCAGCGCCAAGCCGCTGATCCGCTTAACATACCAGAAGAAATGGATTTTCTCCAGCCCCATGGCTGCCACCCCGGCCGCTGAGCCGATAATCAGAATTGATCCCCCCGTTCCGGCGCAGTAGGCCATGAACTCCCACAGGAAACTGTCGGTCGGGTACTGCTGCAGGCTGTACATTCCCATGGATGCAGCCACCAGCGGCACGTTGTCGACGATGGCGCTGACCAGGCCGATGATGGTGACAATCGCGTCTTCGCGGCCGACGGTCCGGTTCAGCCAGCCGGCCAGACTTGCCAGTATATGGGTATGCTCCAATACAGCCACCGCCAGCAGGATGCCGATAAAGAAGACGATTGAGCCCATGTCGATCTGGCGCAGTGCACGCACCAGAGTCAGGTGTTCCTTGTGTTCATCGTCTTTTTTGCTGTGCAGCAGCTCACCGGTCAGCCAGAGGATGCCGAGTCCGAACAGAATACCCATGAACGGTGGCAGGTGAGTGATTGTCTTGAACACCGGAACCGACACAAGAATACCGATCCCCATGGCAAACATCAGGTTCTGCTCAAACGGTGTGGTCCTGTCCCGATGGCCGGTTTCGGTCACTCGGACAGGGCTTACCACAGTACGTCCTTTGAGAAACCAGCTGGTGACCGCCAGCGGGACAACCATATTGATGAGCGACGCCAGAAACAATCCCTTCATGATCGCCAGTGTAGTTATCTGACCACCGATCCAGAGCATGGTGGTGGT
>DCNF01000062.1:0-224 GCA_002322035.1 Geobacter sp. UBA1603 | reverse complement strand
CCGCCGGCATTGGCGGCGATGACGATGATACCGGCGAAGAACAATCGGTCATCGTGGCGGTCAAGCAGTTTCCTCATGAGCGAAATCATGACGATAGTGGTGGTCAGGTTGTCAAGCACGGCGCTGAGGAAGAATGTAACGAAGCCGACCAGCCAGAGCAGGCTTGTCAGGCTGGTCGTCCGAATACGGGAGGTGATCACATCGAAGCCGTTGTGGGCGTCGAC
>DCNF01000082.1:23193-30464 GCA_002322035.1 Geobacter sp. UBA1603 | reverse complement strand
AGCACTAAAAACAAAATGGGCTAGCTAATTAGCTAACCCACTGTTTTTAAATGGTCGGCGAGACACGATTCGAACGTGCGACCCCCTGCTCCCAAGGCAGGTGCGCTACCAGGCTGCGCTACTCGCCGAAAATTGAATTTATATTACTAGCATGACTAGCCGGGCGTTGGCAAGAATAAACCAGATAGAGATCTCCAGTTTCGGCAGATTTGCGTTGTTAGTATTCAGATCCCTATTCCCTGCTTCATGGATTCGAGCCATTCCCGGGTCAGTCCGTCATAGGTCTGCGAGTGGTTTGCCAGCGCAGACGATACGGCATCATCAATGTTCCTCCCTTTACCCAGGTCGGTCAGTATCTGGCGAATCGTGTGCCAGCCGTAACGAATTACCATGTGGTTGACCAGGGCGTAGCTCTGTTGGTAGGCCAGCGCCGCCTGGGACTTCGCCATGCCTGAAAAACTTGTTTCAAGCGAGCGGAATGGCATGACAGTGCCGCTACGCAGTGCTGTGCCAAGTTCCGGAAGTGGTGTGTTGTGCTGCATCCGGCCGAACATTTCTGCAATGCCTTCGTTCAGCCAGAGCGGGCAGTTGCCCCTGGTAAGGTCAAAGATAACCACATGGGCGTATTCGTGGAACAGTACTCCGCGAATGGCAGGAGTTATTTCATTCAGGGCACCGAACGGTAATCTGATCCGGCCGTCGTAGATTCCGCCCGACCAGTCGGGTGAGCCGGTGACATCCTTGAAATCGTCCCGTTTGTAAATTGCCACCGGTACGCGCGGGCCGGGAAAATGGCCAAGTTCGGCGCCGATCTGGTTTGCGGCTGTTTCCAGCACGTCGAGGATACGTAAGGCAAATGTGCCGCTGACGCCCGGATCGTAGGTCAGGTCGAAACGAGAGCTGTGGCTGCGCTCCATGCCGTTTTCGACCCGTGATTCTCGGCGGGCCTTGGAGAGCATGTCAGAAATTTCCCGTCGGCCCGGAGAAAGCCTGATCGCCTGCTCCCACAGTTCAATCGCCTGCGGCCGGTTGTCGCGTTCGTATTCAACAAGGCCGAGATAGTACAGTACCTCTGCCGACGAGGGCAGCTGCGCCTGGGCCCGGCCCAGTTCGTGTCCGGCCGTGTCGTAACGCTTGAGGTAATAGTTGCAGATGCCGCGCAGAAGCGAATAGGCCGCTTCCCCGGGATAGAGCTCCTGGGCTTTGACAAAGTACTCATCGGCCTGTTCATACTGGTTGCGCTTCATGGCCAGGTTGCCGGAGGCGGCATACCCTTCGGCCAGGTTACGCTTTAGTGTGGTATTAAGGGGAAAGGTAAGGTAGGCCCGCCGCAGGTGATCGATCCCTTTTTCGTATTCTCCGCGCAGCATCAACTCGCGGCCATAGCTGCTGTGGGCAAGCGGGTCGATGTCAATCGGCTCTGCCGCCGGATCGTGGTGCAGGAGGAGAATCAGGCTGGCAGCCGAAAAGAGGCAATAAAGCCATCGGACCGGAACGTGATTCACCGCCCACCCCAGACCGGATCATTGTCAAACTGCATTCTCAGGCGTTCATCGGGATTCTGGCGGTAGAACTCGTCTTCCGAAAAGGTGATGCGGTAGGATGCCACGTAGTCGGACAGGATGGCTGCAGCAGCGTTGATCTGGCGAATGGTGCTACCGGAACGGGGCAGCTGATCCGGCAGGTCAGGGTGGCTGGCTTTGACCAGATCGCGGTGACGGCGCCTGATCTGTGCTGCGGTGAGTTGGTCGTGCTCACTGAAGCCGAAGATGTGCAGGGCAGCTGCCAGGTCGGCGTAGGTCATGGCCGGTCGAGAAACTCCTTGACCGATAAACTGATTCCGGGAGCATCAAGACCGAGCATGGAACGGAGTTCGTGCTGCTCCCCCTGGGGGATCGGCAGATCAGGATACCCCAGTCGCAGAACCTTTACGCTGCTTATTCCCTTGTCCTGCAGCAGTTCAAGCACAGCCGTCCCAAAACCGCCCTGCAGGCTGTTTTCTTCGATGGTTATCAGCTTTCCGCATTTTTGTGCCAGCTCCAGGATCATCATCTCGTCAAGCGGCTTTACAAAACGCGCATTGACAACCGAGAGCCTGACGCCGTGCTGTTCCTGGAGCTGCTGTGCTGCCTCGACGGCAGGGTACACCATGGTGCCGAGTGCCAGTATGGCGGCATCGGAGCCTTCGCGGAGCATTTCGGCCCGGCCAAGGGGGATCGGTTTCAGTTCCTGTTCAAGCGGGACTCCGTAGCCATTGCCGCGGGGGTAGCGGACGGCCGCAGGTTTTCCACAGCTGATCGCTGTTGCCAGCATGTGCTGAAGTTCGTTCTCATCCTTTGGCGCCATCAGGGTCATGTTTGGCAGGTGGCGCAGGTAGGAGAGGTCAAAGGCGCCGTGATGGGTCGGGCCGTCGTTGCCGACGACCCCTCCGCGGTCAATCGCAAAGGTGACCGGCAGATTCTGCAGGCATACGTCATGAAACACCTGGTCATAGGCGCGCTGCAGAAAACTGGAATAGACGGCGAAGACCGGACGGCGGCCTTCGGCAGCCAGTCCGGCGGCAAACGTTACGCCGTGCTGCTCGGCAATTCCCACGTCGAAAAAACGTTCGGGGAACTCTTTGGAAAAACCGGTCAGGCCGGTGCCGTCAGGCATAGCGGCTGTAATCGCAACAATTCGCTCATCCTCGGCAGCAAGTTTGCAGATCGATGATCCGAAGACGGCGGTGTAGGATGCGGCGCCACCCTTGCCTTTTAACACCTTGCCGGTCGCAATTTCGAAGGGACCGACCCCGTGGAAGAGCGAGGGATTCTGTTCGGCCGGTGGATACCCTTTCCCCTTTTTGGTCAGGACATGGATCAGGACGGCATCGTTGAAGGTCTTGACGCTTTCGAGCGTCTCGATCAGAAGCGGCAGGTCGTGGCCGTCGATCGGACCGATGTAGTCGAATCCAAAAGCCTCAAAAAGCATTCCGGGGGTGAAAAGCCCTTTGAGCGACTCTTCCATCTTGTGGGCAATCTTCAGCATCCCTTTACCCATATCAAGCCGGGTCAGAAAGGACTCAACATCCTTTTTGACCCGGTGGACGAATTCGCTTGAGGCGGTCCGGCTCAAGAAGGTTGACAGGGCACCCACGTTTTCGGCAATTGACATCTCATTGTCATTCAGTATGACGATCAGATCTTTGTCCAGGTGCCCCGCGTGATTAATCCCTTCGTAGGCGATGCCGCCGGTCATGGACCCGTCACCGATCACGGCTACCACCTTGCTTTTCCTGCCGTCAAGGTCTCGTGCCGCGGCAAATCCGGTGGCAGCGGAGATGGAGGTCGAGGAGTGCCCCACATCAAAGGCATCGTGGACGGATTCGTGCCGCTTGGGGAAACCACTGATGCCGTTCAGTGTCCGCAGGGTTCCAAACCGGTCACGGCGGCCGGTCATGATCTTGTGGGCGTACGCCTGATGCCCCACATCCCAGATGATTTTGTCCTGCGGTGACGAAAAGACCCGATGCAGGGCAATCGTCAACTCAACCACACCGAGGCTGGGAGCCAGATGGCCACCGTTTGCGGCGCAGGTCTCAATGATCATGCGGCGCAGTTCGGAGGCAACGTCGGAAAGGCGGCTTGACGGCAGTCGCTTCAGATCTTCAGGCGAGTTGATCGATTGGAGAATGTCGGACATGGATCAGTTCTTCCGTTTGACGATATAGGCGGCAATTTCCCGCAGCGGATCAGCCTCGGCCCCGAAAATTTCAAGGGCAGCCAGTGCCTCGTCCATCATCGACTGGGCTTCCTCTTTGGCCGCAGCCAGTCCGATCACCGCTGGGTAGGTCGCTTTGCCGCGGGCTTGGTCACTGCCGGCATCCTTACCGATTTCTTCGGTTGTGCCCTCAATGTCAAGGATGTCGTCGGCGATCTGAAAAGCCAGCCCGGCGGCTTCGCCGTAGCGGGTAATCGCCGCCAGCTGCCGGTCATCGGCACCGCCGAGCAGGGCGCCTGAAACCACCGAGGCCTTGATCAGGGCACCGGTCTTGCGGGTGTGGATATACTGGACGGTCGGCAGATCAATATCCGTTTTGCCTTCGCTTTCCATATCGACCACCTGGCCGCCGACCATACCGTGGGAGCCGGCGCATGTGGCAATTTCGTGAATCACCTGCAGTCGGGTGGCCGGGGCAACACCTCCGGCGTAGCGGGAATCGCTGATCAGTTTGAACGCTTCAGTCAACAGGGCGTCACCGGCCAGGATTGCAATCGCTTCACCGTAGACCTTGTGGTTGGTCGGGTTGCCACGCCGGAAGTCATCATCGTCCATGGCCGGCAGGTCATCATGGATCAGGGAATAGGTATGGATCATCTCCATGGCACAGGCGGCCGGTATTGTCTGATCGGTTGAACCGCCGACGGCCTGGCTGGCGGCAAGCATCAGGATCGGGCGAACCCGCTTGCCGCCGGCAAAAACAGAATAGCGCATCGCGGCGTGGACACTGCCGGGACGTTCCGTCTCGCGGGGGAGGAAACGATCAAGCGCGGTGTCTACCAATTGGCACTGCTCTTTCAAATATGCTTTCAAATCCATGAACGATTCCCTTTGAGTATAGACTTACGCTTCAGCAGTGTGTTCGAACGGCCGTGTTTCAAGGCTGCCGTCCTTGCGTTTCAGCAGCACATCAACCCGATGCTCCGCTTCGTCAAGCTTTTTGGAGCAGAACGCCGCGTGGCGGACCCCCTCCTCAAAGGCTTTGAGCGAATCTTCGAGCGTGAGAGCTCCGCCCTCCAGCCGTTGTACGATTTCCTCGAGCTTTTTCAGCGATGTTTCAAACTTGTCACCTGCCATAACGCCGGTCCCTCCGTGGCTGATCAGTATCACAGATTTGACCGACAGCGTCAAGCCCGTCGGGAGCAGAATGGCCGCAGGAAAAACACGGTCCGGGATTCGTTAAGCACGCGGGGTTATTTGGCAGCGACCAGGGCGCGCCAGTTGAAAGCCTCCAACTGGGCCGTAAGCAGTTCGTCAAGGGTTATGTCGCAGGTTGCCAGAAGTGGAGTGACCGAATCGAAATCGGTCATTTCGAGATGTTCGGTCAAAGACAGAAGGTTGCCGAGCTGACCGCTGCGTCGAAGCAGGGCGTTGCCCACATCGTCTGACAGGTTCAGGTTGGCGATGATCTCATCCATTGATGTCTCAAACAGAACGTCAAGAAGTGAAAGGATACCGGTCATGAATGCTCCTTCGGCCAGTTCTTCACCTCCGGAGCCATGGGCTTTCTGCATGACCAGAATTTCCATCAGGCGCCCGCGAACCGCGGCCATTTCCAAGAGCGGGCTGTTGCCGCCGCGCGTGTCGTTGCCGGCAAACAGCGAGAGCTGTATCCAGCGGCGAAGGTGGCTGGTGCCGAGCATCATGATCGCATGCCGCAAGGTTTTGATCTTTTCCCGCATACCCATGGCGACAGAGTTGACCAGGCGCAGCAGGTTGTAGGACAGGCCGGGGTTTTCCTTGAAGGTTTGCTCGATGGCGCCCAGCGGCGCATCGCTGATCAGCTGCTGCAGAAGGGTAAGCATTGCCAGGCCGGAAACATCGATCCGTTTGCGGTTCAAAACCACCGGCCGCTCAAAAAAGTAGCCCTGGAAAAGGTCAAAGCCGATGTTGTAGCAGACTTCAAACTGCTCGACCGTCTCGACCTTTTCGGCCAGGATCTTCAAGGGAAATGTGCGAAGTTCACGGACAATGACCGGCAGAAGGGCCGCGTCGGTCTGCAGGATGTCGATCTTGACGATGTCGACGATCTGGTAGATTTCCTGATAGGCCGGATTGTACTGATGGTCATCCAGTGCAAGCCGGAAGCCGAGCTCTTTCAACTCGCGACAGCGCTCGATGACCTGGTCATCCAGTTCAATCATTTCCAGCAGTTCAAGAACAGATTGTTCTGTCGGCAGAAGCTCAAGCATTTCCGATAAGAGCAGTCCGAGGTGCACGTTGATGAAGCCGAATTTACCCCCCAGCACATCCTGAATTCCAAAGGAGGCCAGGGCGCTGGTAATAACGCTGGCGCTCGCATGGGAGTAACTCTCGAACTCCGCCACATTTTTTTCGGCAGCCCGGAAGAGCAGCTCGTAGCCGACAATCTCCTGGTTGCGATCGAGGATCGGCTGGCGTCCGAGGAAGAATTTTTCGTGGTGCTGTGCTTCCATGGTCACATCCGCCGCGTGTTGCTTAATTGAAGTCCTTGATGGTTGATATCACAAAATCCCGTTGGGCCGCATCCTTCTGGTGACAACCGAAACAGGTCGAGAGCGGATCGAGGCCGCTCGGCCGGCCATCGGCGCCGAATCCGGCAAAAAGCCACCCGCCGGTCTGTTTCTGGCGTTTATCCTTGCGCATCATGACCACCATGTTTTTGGACCCGTCAACCGTGCTGTTGCCCTCTTTGATGTTGAAGTGCTCGACGATGATCGTGCTTCCTTCACTGAACCGGTTACCGGCCTTGTAGCCCTGCGCGGCCTTTTTGTCGGCATAGATGTAGTGAATCCCATAAAAGAGCGAGCTCTTGTCGGTCACGACCTTGCGGGGGCTTTTCTGCCATGAAGGATAGCCCTTCGGCAACGGAACGCCTTGAGCAGCATTCAAGGCCACCGGTATCAGTATCAGAGAAAGGAAAAGAGCGATTCGGGCCATCATACACATCACCTCGTGTTAATTTTTATGACGCCGGCCCTGAAGCCGGGATCAGGTGTGCTATACCAGAATTACGGCATTTGTCCAGAAACAAAAAACGCCACGGAGGGCCCATGGCGCTAACGGTCAGAGAGAAGCCCGGCCATTACTTGATGCAGACCCGGCGCACCTCAAAGATATCGGTCAGCCCCTTGAATACCTTGAGAATCCCGTCCTGTTTGAGGGTTGTCATGCCGTCTCGGGCAGCTTGCAGACGGATCGAATCCGTGTCGGACCGCTTCTTTATCAAGGATTTGAGCGGAGCGGTGCACTCCAGGATTTCATGGATGCCAAGGCGTCCGCGGTATCCGGAATGCCCGCAAAGATCGCATCCCACGGCACGGTTCATAACAATGTCAGCACGCCCAAGCCCAGTGTTTTCGAAAGATTCACTGCCAAATTCGGCGATAATTTCCTCCAGCTCTGCATCGTCAGGATGATAGGGTTCGCGGCAGTCCTTGCACAGTCTGCGGGCCAGTCGCTGGGCCAGGATGCAGATCAGGGAGTCCGAAAAGCTGTAGGGATCGAGCCCCATTTCGAGCAGTCTGGTGACG
>DCNF01000082.1:15904-23061 GCA_002322035.1 Geobacter sp. UBA1603 | reverse complement strand
CCGACCATGATCACATCAGGATCAAGGCGCAGGAACGACCGCAAGGCAGCAGCAAAGGTGAAGCCGATCCGCGGGTTGACCTGTACCTGGCGCAACCCGGCCTGGGTGATCTCAACCGGATCTTCCGCGGTCCAGATTTTGCGATTGGTCTGGTTGATCATCGCCAGGCCCGAGTGCAGAGTCGTTGTTTTTCCAGAACCGGTCGGACCGACCACGAGTACCAGGCCGTAAGGGCTTTTGACCGATTCATCAAAAACGCGCATATTGCGGTCGGTCAGCCCCAGATCTCCGAATGCCAGCGGTTCTCCGCTGGCCAGCACGCGAATGACCACGTCCTCAAGCCCCCCGACGGTCGGCATGGTTGCCACACGCAGTTCGATATCAAGCGGCCCGTATTTTTTGAACTCGATTTTCCCATCCTGCGGCTTGCGGCGTTCGGCAATATCCAGTTCGGCCATGATCTTNNGTGATTTCGACCGGGTCCTCGGCCGTCCAGATCTTGCGCTCGGGCGTGTTGATCATCGCGAGCAGCGAATGCAGCGTGGTGGTCTTGCCCGAACCCGTGGGACCGACCACGAGCACGAGCCCGTGGGGCCGCTCGCACAGCGCCTTCAGGCGCGGCAGCACCGCGGGTGCGAGCCCCAGCTTGTCCGGCGGCAGCGCCGTGGTGGCCGCGAGCACCCGCAGCGTCACCGACTCGTGCCCGCCCGCGAGCGGGATCGTGGCCACCCGCAGTTCCACGCGTGCCGGGCCGAACCGCGAGAAGTCGATCTTGCCGTCCTGGGGCTTGCGCCGCTCGGCGATGTCCAGTTCGGCCATGATCTTGATCCGGGACGGAATGGCGAATTTGTATTTATAGGGAATCCTCTGGTAGATCGAGCACTGGCCGTCGACCCGGGTCCGGACGATCACATCCCGTTTTCCGGGATACGGCTCGATATGGATATCGGAGGCCTTATTCATGTAGGCGTCATAGATGATCTTATTGACCAGTTTGACAATGACGCTGTCTTTTTCAGTAACCTTTTTGGTCTCTTCTTCCACCTCGGGCTCATCGCCCGCCGACGTCTTGCTGAGCAGTTCGACAATGCTGTCAGGCACGATGTCGAGATTGACCTCATCGCTGGCGGTTGCCGTTGAAGCGATATCGATATTGTAAAGCCGTTTCAGTGCTTTGAAAATACTGGCTTCAGTGGCGATTGCCGAAATGATTTTAAGCCGGATGCTATCCTCAAGCTCGCGGATGTCGTGGTGCCTGAGCGGTGCGGCCATGGCAAGGGTCAGAGTGTTGCCGATTTTAGAAATCGGAGCGATTCTCTGCTTCTGGGCATAAACAGCGCTTATATAGCGGGAAAGGGAAACATCAAGGTCGCCGGAATTGATCTGGACGTAGGGCAGGTCATACTGACTGGCGACTGCCTGGGCGAGCTTCTCTTCTTCGACGTAGCGCAGTTTGAGAAGCGATTTTTCAAGGCTGATGTCGTTCTGCTTGGCAAGTTCCCTGGCGTGGGTAAGCTTCTGCTGATCGATCAATCCGCCTTTGACCAGTATATCGGCCAGCTTGCGGCGCTTGTTTTTCTGGTCCAGCACGAATCCGAGATCGCTCTCTTTGATGAAGCCCAGTTTGCAGAGCAGTTGGCCAATGGGCTGGTCAGGAAAAACCTTCTGAAGTTCCAGCGCTTCCGCCAGTTGCTCCTCGGAAACCAGCCCCTGCTCGATCAGAAGTTCGCCGACCCGTTTTACGATCATGCCAGACGTGCTCCGCAGTAAGGTAGGCCGGCCCGATCAGAGAGCGGCATATGAAAAAAGCCCGCAACGAAACGCATGCGGGCAATCATAGCAGAACAGTGTGAAAAATAAAAGGGTTCACTTTGTCTTGAAGGTGTACCCGTTTTCGGTCAGAAGAGCACGGACAATTTTATCCATTTCAAGATTCGTGATAAATGTGCCGCCGCCGGGAAGCGATGGATCATCCAGGCGGAAGCCGGACATCTGGAGCGAATAACGTGAACCGTCTCCGGATATCAGGGTGTGCCGGTTGAACGTGCCGGGCAGTTTCAGGCGGTCAAGCAGCTTTTCGGTTACTTTGCGGAAATCATCCTGCTTTTCGAGAATGACGACCCGGTAACCCTTTGTTTCCAAAATCCGGAACAGTGTGTAGGTGACCGGATCACCGTCGAAACGGGTAACGGCATAGCGCTGGCCGTTTCTGGCAAAAGAACGGTCTGCCTTGACCGAGAGGGAAATGCCATTGTTGTCGGCAGCGAACACGTCAATCCGGCGATCGTGGTCAGCGGAAATGTCGAGGGCAGCCAGCAGCGCATCGACCTGATCAGCCTGGCGGGGAGCGCCGATCTGATGGATGGTGCGGGGAGTGATCGAAAACAGGTGGGTCTGGGAGGCAAATGGTTCCACGACCGAGACGCCCTCTTTTTTGAGGAATTCTCCCAGAACAGGCGGCAGGGCGCTCTGGCCGGCATTGACCAGCAGCAGTTCCTGTCTGATCAGGCTGTCGGCGGACTTTTCGACCTTGAAATCGGCATGGACGGTCAGTTTGGGATCAATGCCGAACTCCATGCTGAAATCTTCCTCAACCGAGTAAAATCCTGCATTGGAGAGTACCGATGCCAGAAAACGCCTGCTGTCGGCAGGAGATTCGGCCACTATCCTAATGGTCGGATCTTTCTCTACAATCAGCGACCTGACCAGCGGCGGAATTGCACCGGCGCGGTCAACCAGAATCCGGCCTCCGTCCTGTGCCGGGTAGATCGGGTAGCGCTGGGGGTCAAGCGTAAGCGAGAAATACGGAGAGCTGATCGAAAGGGGCTTCTGTGGTTCGGCGCCGCCCGGCACAATGTGTGTCCAGGCGTTTTTGAAGCGGTTCACGGCCTCCTGCTCGTCCATTCTGACCTGCGGCGCCTCAAGCGTCAGCGTTTGCTTCGCTTCTCCCGAAGCCGCCCTGGCCAACGGGCGCTGCGCTGTGACCTTGAGGCTGCCGTCGGCACGGCGTCTGACCGGTGGAATCACTATTTTCTGGCCGACCCGTAAGCGCCTGATATCGTAGATGTTGTTTTCCTGGCGAATTTCTTCAATGAACGATTCCGCTTCATCGTTGGTTAGTCCGTAATCCCGCATCAGAATCTTGAAAAGATGGTCCCCCGGCCGGACCGTATAGGTTGTTCCGCCCTGGCGTTGAGGGGTGCCGCCATCGCGGGGAGTGCGGACCGGTTTTCGGGGCGATGGACGTGCTGCCGAGGGTTGGGCTGACGTGCCAGGTGGCTGCAGGGTTGTAAGATCGAGTTCAAAACGGGGGTCCATGGCCGCGTAGGAAGGCGTGGCCGCTATGACGGAACAGAAAAGAAGAAAAAAAGAAAGCACCGGTCGAGAAGGCATTACATCTCCACGCAGGATCGATTGAAATGCTTGATGCCGCAGAAGAAATGACTTATACGGGACTTTTTTGAAAAAGTCAAACCCGGCCGGTTCATTTGACCGACACGACGAAGGCGCGCAGCACCCCTTTGCTGCTGTAGCGGACAACATCAGCCCGCTCTGATGCGTGTCCCCGCTCAATCCTGAACCCGCCCTTGGTTTCTCTGGTCTGGATGGAATATTCGCGGCTGCCGGCCAGTTCCGAAAGAACGGACTGGAACAGCGCCTCATTCAGATGTTGCCGTTCGCGTGACAAAACCTGCACCGCCCTGACGGTGCCGTTGTCCCGGAAAATGCGGAACTCGGCGTCTGGGGCAAGAAGGCGCTCCCAGCCCGGTTTTCCTGCGGCATAGGCTTCATCGCGGGTGGCGGATCCGATAAATGACGGTACGGGTGAAGCGACAGGCTTGGCCGCGGCCGGTGCGGCAGGTGGTGACGGCGCAACAGGTCTGGCAGGTGCCGGAGCCGGTGCCGTAACCGGTGGCTTTGCAATCCGCAGCATGGCCGGCATAATCTCCGGTTTCCGGGTTGTCAGGTACCACCAGCCTCCCGCCAGGCAGACGACTGCAGCAAGCGGTATCAGGTAGCGTTTAAAGCCGCTGTTACGTGCGTGGTAGTTTTCTTCGAAAGCCAGCAGCAGCTCTTCCGGGATCGGTTCATCGGCGCTTGTCGTCACCGGAGTTACCCTGAATTCAGCCGGTTGAGGAGCAGCAGGAGGGGGCGCCTGGGTATTCAGGGGGCTGTGATCAGGTTCAGGCGGTTCTGGTGTTGCCGATGGCTGTGCCGGGGGGGCTTTGGGCTGCTTGGGTTTTGCCGGCCGGACCGGCGGTTTCTGGGCTGGCGGCGGCGAATCAGCAGAGTCAAACGGGTTGTCCGTATGAGGCTTTTGCTGAAGCAGCGGTTCGGCAGGTGTCAGTTGGCCGTCCCGGATTTCAAAGGGGAGCGGCTCCGGCGGCATGGCGGGAGCAGCCGGAGATGTTTCCTCGCGCGGTGCCTGCCGGGCCTGTTCCACCAGCAGCGACGCCAGTTCATCGGCAGTGGAATGGGCAAAATTATTGTCCCTGGCCGGAGCATCTGGAGGCCCGGCCGCAGGGAGCTCTGACACAGTCTGGTCCAGGGCAGAAGGGGGGGGCGGTGCTGCGGATTCGAGATCGGAGAGAAGATCATCGACCAGTCTGTCGGCGACCTCCCGATCATTTTCAGACACGGCCACGGAGGCTAAAATTGCCGCCCGTTCTTTTCTTGGCGGAGTGTAAACCTTGTCCCACTGGTCGCCAAGCGCAGATTTCATGGCCGCCAGCAGATTTTTGACGACTTCGTCCGGCGGCTGGTTCAGATCAACCAGCTGCTCGAAAAGTCCTTTGAGCGGCTTGATCCTGCTGTTCCCCTCGTGCATCATGATATAAAGCGGGGCCGTGGATCCAAGCAGCATCTGGATATGCCGGGCAACACTCTCCCCGGTCACTCCTGATATCTGGTCCTGGATGCAGACGATTGCCGGCCTCTTTTCAAAGACGTCTTTCAAGCCATGGTCAAAGTCAGCCACAACATCAATACGAATCTTGAGGAGCGGCTGCAGAGCTGCTTTTAACGTTTCAGCAACTGGGTTGCTGGATATGATCAAAAGGTTCAACATGAGCGACCTTTTAGTAGAATATTCTGTTTATTACCCGACCGTGTCCCCATTGTCAACCGTGAAGCCGCAAAAATGAAGCTTTAGGGGGCAAACGCCTCATCTATCAGAGCCGCCTGCTGCTGTGCGTGCAGATGGTGTGATCCGACCGCCGGGCAGGCATCGGCCGGGCGGGTAACGCCCCGAAGTGAGGGGATGATCGGGGCAAGGCTGCGCTGAATCATGTACCAGGCACCCATGTTCTCGGGTTCCTCCTGCACCCAGCAGATATCCGCCGCGCCACCCAGGCCGGCGAGTGTGGCAGCGATACCCACCCGGTCGAGCGGGTAGAGTTGCTCAACCGTCACAATGGCAACATCATGGCGTGAGCGTTCTGCGCGGGCGGAACGCAGTTCATAAGCGATTTTTCCGCTGCAGAGCAGTATCCTTCGGGGAGGAGCTGATTCACTGGTGTCCGGAAGAACCGTGCGGAAAGTCCCCTCTATACATTCCTGTAAAGGCGAAATGCAGGACGGATGCCGTAAAAGGCTCTTGGGTGTGAAAACCACCAGCGGCTTGCGAAACGACTGGAGCACCTGCCGCCTGATCAGATGAAAGAACTGAGCCGGAGTCGAAGGCTGGGCCAGCACCATATTGTCACCAGCGCACAATTGCAGGAACCGTTCGATCCGGGCGCTGGAATGCTCGGCGCCTTGGCCTTCATAACCGTGGGGGAGCAGCATGACCAGGCCGCTTGCCCGGTTCCACTTGGTCTCTCCGCTGGATATGAACTGATCGATGATGACCTGTGCGCCATTGGCAAAGTCGCCGAACTGGGCCTCCCAGATGGTCAACCCTTCAGGGACTTCCAGCGAATAGCCGTATTCGAACCCCAATACGCCGGACTCGGACAAGAGGCTGTTCCAGGCCTGGAAGGTGGCCCCGTGACGCCCGACCGTCTGCAGCGGCATGAACGTGCTGCCGTCGTTTATGTCATGAATTTGGCAGTGGCGGTGATTAAAGGTGCCCCGCCGGGAGTCCTGGCCGGAAATGCGTACAGGAATGCCGTCATGCAGCAGGCTGGCATATGCGAGGGATTCGGCATTTCCCCAGTCGATGTCTTTGCCCTTGAGGACCGACTCGAAGCGCTTCTGCAGCAGGGTCTGGATTTTCGCATGGGGGACAAAGCCGGGCGGGAGGGCCGCCAGCTGCCGGGAAAGGTTCAGCAGCAGCTCGCCGGTCACGCCGGTGTCAGGATTTTCTTCCCGGTAGCCGGGGTGCACGGCGCTCCACTGGTCGCGGTACCCGACCGGACGGGGCTCCGGCTCCTTCCCCCGGGCGTGCTCAAGCCGGTCAGCGACGCGGCGCTCGACGAGTGCAAGCTGCTGCCCGTCATGGCCTGACTCCTCAAGGGTTCGCGCATAGATCAGGTTGGGGCTCGGCCGGTCAACAAGGTTATGGTACATCAGCGGCTGAGTAAATGATGGTTCATCGCCTTCGTTGTGACCGTGGCGGCGGTAGCAGATCAATTCCACGACAACGTCGCGCCGGAACGTCTGACGGTACTCGAGCGCCAGCCGGATTGTGTGCAGGGCAGCCTCAGGTGATTCACCCTGAACGTGAAAAACAGGGCAGGCCAGAAGCTTTGCCGGATCGGTGGCATAGCGGGTCGAGCGGGCATCGCGCGGCAGCGTGGTAAAGCCGATCTGGTTGTTGATCACGATGTGGATCGTTCCGCCGGTAGAATAGCCGTCAAGGTGCGACATATTGAGCACTTCCATGATGCTTCCCTGTCCGGCAAAAGCAGCATCACCATGCACCAGAAGCGGCAGCACCCTGCGGGCGCCGTCATTGCCGTAGCGGTGCTGGCGGGCCCTGCATTTTCCCTCCACAACGGCATTAACCGCTTCAGATGGCTTGGGTTGGCGGCAATCGTCAGATGCACCTTCTCGCCGTTTACGTCGCGATCGCAGGAGTAACCCTTGTGGTATTTGACATCTCCGTCACCGCTGAAGCCGAAGTCCAGTCCGTCGCTGAATTCGGCCAGAATGTTCTGGTAGGGCTTTCCAAATATATGGGCCAGGACATTCAGCCGCCCGCGGTGGGCCATGCC
>DCNF01000082.1:6929-15865 GCA_002322035.1 Geobacter sp. UBA1603 | reverse complement strand
AGGATGCAGTCGCTGACTCCCGCCGCAGGAGCGGAGCGAACCAGTGCATCAAGCACAACGATCAGCAGATCCCCCCCCTCAAGGGAAAACCGCTTCTGGCCGGGAAACCGGCGCTGGAGAAATTCCTCGAACAGTGCCGCCTCGTGGAGCTTTTCCAGAACCAGCAGCTGTTCCTCGATTGGGACCGCAGAACTGTTGCGGCACGGCTCCATCCGGTCAATCAGCCACTGACGCTCATCCGGGTCGTCGATCTGCATGAACTCAACTCCGATCTGGCGGCAGTAGGTTGCCTGCAGAAGGGCGATCAGTTCGCGCAGAGTCAGGGTGTGTGCGGCGGCATCGGGCAGGTCGACTGTCGTATCGAGATCATCGTCCGTAAGGCCGAACTGGCCGATTTCGAGCAGAGGGTGGTTCAGTCGGCAGGGGGACAGCGGGTCGGTGCAGGCCAGCAGGTGACCGACGCGGCGGTAGCGCTCGACCAGCGCCAGCACGCCGGAGTGTCTGCCGATCACCAAGGCGGCCTGGTCGCTCCGGTCGGTGCTGCCAAGCTCAAAACCCTCGAAAAAAGCATGCCATTCGGCACCAACGCTTGAACTGTCCAGTTTCCAGGCCTTGTACTGCGACTCGATCCATTCCTCTGAAACGTGTGCCATGTTCCAACGGCTCATGCAGATAACTCCACGTCTTTAATGTCGCACCGCCGGGAACGCTGCAAAAGCACAGCCAGGTTCCCGGCCAGAAAAAGGGCCGCACCAGCCAATGCTGCTCCCGCCCCCGGTTCACGGCGGATTTCGATCCGTGCCCGCCGTAACGGAACTGTTTCAGCAGCGGAAATATGCACTCCGTACCCCCCTGAAAACCAGGGGTGATTAGGGCTGATTGTCACACGGCTGCCGGAACGTCCCGGGTCGGTCCACAATTGGCATGTGTGTCCGACCGGAATTCCGGTCGGCGAAAGATCGGCGGCAATCGTGCCGATACCGATGCGATTGCCGTCAGGCAGCTGAACCACCATGCCTTCGGCAACGTCAATCTGCCGATGCTCTCCCGCAACGGCGCTGATGCCGTGAGCCAGAACGATTGTCAGAAACCCGGCGTGCATCAGCTGGGGAGCGATTATCGTCACTATTCCGGATGACCTCCAGCGCAGCCAGACCGAGTCACATGAGCATGCCACCGTGTTCAAAACCAGAAGGACGAGCAGTACCAGCGTCACCCAGAGCCACCACGACCAGGAAAATGGTGCATCAACAAGCCACCTGACAAGCGGCATGGCATTGATGCTGCCGGCCTTGTCCCCGGTTAGGAGAAAAGAACTGCCTCCCATGACGGCGCAGAGCGCCAGTAGCAGGGCGATGCATGTATTAAGGGATGTGAAGAGACGCCAGATGGATGCCATATTTTGACTTGACGCCCCCCGTAATGAGCGTGTATAAGAAAAAACTCTCGTGCGGTGGCTATGGTGAAGCGGTCAACACTTACGACTGTGACTCGTACATACGAGGGTTCGAATCCCTCTAGCCACCCCAAATATCATGTAACGGCCTGTCCCGCAACGGACAGGCCGTTTTTTGTCCATGTGTCCTGGCCGTTGAGCCGCCCGGGCCGCTCAACTGTGCCACAAAGCATTGCGCATTGGAATTGAAAACCGAAATCAGCGAACCGATTTCAGCGTATGTACCCTTGATATTACTCTTCCCCAGGCACTCGCAACAGGGTTTCAGCAACGATAAAGGCCATTGCCACAAGCGCTCCGATCATAAGTGCCACCCCCTGCCACCCGTGATGCTGCCAGAACAGGCCGCCGATCGTGCCGGAAATGCTTGACCCCTGGTAGTAGCAGAACAGATAGAGCGAAGAGGCCTGGGCCCGTCCGCTTTGGGCCCGGCGGCCGACCCAGCCGGACGCAAGCGCGTGGGCACAGAAGAATCCGCAGGTAAAAATCCCAACGCCGGCTACAATCAGCAGCAGTGACCCGGACAGAGTCACCAGCGTACCAGCCAGCATGGTTCCGAGCGTGAGCCTGATCATTGCCGCCCGGCCAAACCGTCCGACCAGCGACCCCACCATGCCCGAACTGAACGAGCCGAGCAGATATACCAGAAAGATCAGGCTGACATGTGACTGGCTTATGCTGTAGGGAGGAGCCAGAAGGCGAAAGCCGATATAATTGTAGAGTGATACAAAGCCGCCCATGGAGAGAAACGCAAGCCCGTAGAGGCAGAGCAGTCCGGGGTCTTTGATCTGGCTGAAAAGGGTGCTTGAGAGATTCGAGGCACGAAATGGCCGGCGGATGAAATTTTTTGAGGGGGGGAGGCATCGTATGAACACCAGGCTTAAGCAGAGGCCGATCACGCCGATCACCGCCATCGCCGATCGCCAGGTCATATGATCACAGAGAAGCGCCGATCCGATCCGTCCGGTCATTCCTCCAAAAGCGTTGCCGCTGATGTACAGCCCCATGGCACTGCTGATGGCCCGGACATCCATCTCCTCGCCCAGGTAGGCCATTGCCACTGATGGTATTCCGGACAATGCCAGGCCCTGAACAAAGCGAAGTGCCAGGAGTGAGGCAAACGATCCGCTGAGCCAGGTTAAAAGGGCAAGCAGTGAGGTTGTCACCATGGCAGCCGTCATCATCTGCCGCCGGCCAACGCTGTCAGAGACTGTTCCGGCCAGAAGCATGCCGAAGGCCAGCGCCAGTGTGGCGCATGAAAGAGGGAGGCTGGCGACAGCGGGAACCACGCCGAATTCTTGTGAGAACAGGGGAAGCAGAGGCTGCACGTCGTAGAGGGTCACAAAGGTTACAAACCCGGCACAAAACAGCGCCAGATTGATCCTGCGATAGGTTGGGGTTCCCTTCTGAACGCCGCCATGCTGATGCAAAGCTTCGGTGGTATTCACGACGGTAATAGCTGCACCATGAGGCGCAGATACGCTGTCAGAATAGAGGTTGAAGTGATCGGCATCCGTTTCAGAACTGAATCTGGGCTTTCTTCGCCGTTCCCTCTTCTTTGATCCACAGCAACGTTTTCTTGGCACGGAGACACCAGTCCCGCACGTCTTTCTCAAATGTCGGACAGTCGGCCATGACTTCAAGAATGTCACCCGGCTTCATTTTTACTGCCATGACGGTGATTTTAAGTGTCGGTTGCGGGCATTTTAGCCCACGGGCATCAAGTACGGATGTCGCCATTGCAGATGTCTCCTTGCCAGGTTTGTGATTGATTCAGCAGTTCCTGATCCGACGGATGTTTTTTTGCACGCACTCAATCGGGGAGTACAAGCGGGCCGAGCCCGCGCAGTGATGACACGGTTTCATGAACGATCCTTCTGAATATCTCTCCTTCGCTGGCGGATACATATTCGAGCCTGATCCGCTCCTTCTCGATTCCGAATGTTTCCAGTACTCGGCAGAGCATCGAGTATCGCTGCAAAGCCCGGCAATTTCCCTCCTTATAATGGCAGTCTCCTGGGTGGCACGCCATAATAATAACACCATCGGCTCCGTTGGCAAATGCTGAAAGAATAAACTGCGGATCGACCCTGCCGCTGCACATGACTCTTACAACACTTAGGTTGGGAGGGTATGGTTTCTGCGACCCTCCGGCCTGGTCGGCGCCCGCGTAGGAACACCATGTGCAGAGGAAACCGATGATTCTGGGTTCAAAGCCCTGCGCAGCGGTCATGACAAAAGCCCTTTGATTTCAGCTGTGATCTGGTCCGATGTGAAGTGATGTCCTTTGATGGCGCCGGCCGGACAGGCTGCTACGCAGGTGCCGCAGCCGCGGCAGAGAATGGCGTTGATTTCCGATGCATTATGACTGTGATTGAAGGTGATGGCCCGGTAGGGGCAGACCGAAATGCAGAGCCGGCAGCCGGAGCAGCGGGTTTCGTCGACTTCAGCGGTGATCGGTTCGATGTCGATGATTCCTCCCGGCTTGAGCGCTGCCAGGACATGGCCGGCACTGGCCATCCCCTGAAGCATGGCTGATCTGATGTCCATCGGATCCTGGCAGGCCCCGGCCAGATAAATGCCTCTGACAGGGCTCTGGGCAGCGTCGGTCCGGCCATGGAGTTCGCGGAAAAAACCGGACTGATCACGTTTTATGTCCAGTATGGAGGCGATTTTTCCGGCCCCGGATGATGGTATTACCGGCGGGCAGAGGATCACCATGTCGCCAGTTGTCAATTTTCCTGAAGCGTGTATCGCAAGCTTCCCGTCGTCGGTGGCTGTGACGGCAAGGTCATGGATGCTTTCATAGCGCACAAACCGTGTGTTCTGGTTGTGCCGTGCCTGCTGGGCAAGGGAGTGCGCTTCCTTACCCGGCAGGACCAGTTCCCGGTGAAAGTGTGTTATTGCTGTTCCCGGCAGTCTGTCCGAAATCAGGTGGTTGAATATGAATGCATACTGGCAGCAGATTCCGGAGCAGTAGGGTTTGTGCTCAGGGTCGAGGCTGCCGACACAATGGATGATTGCGATCGATGACGGGGTGGTGCCCCGTGAGGTAATGATCTGGCCATCGGTCGGCCCGGTAGATGAGAGCATCCGCTCGAACTCACATGAGTCATACACATCGGAAAAGACGCCTTTCCCCATGCCGGTCACCAGGGATGCGTCATACAGTCCGGCACCGGTGGCAAGGATGATGGCACCGACATGCCGTTCCAGAATCGAGTCAGGCTGATCGAGGTCGATGACATCCCGGCCCATGGGGCAGATGTCCTTGCAGGCCTGGCACTCTTCGCCTCGAGACCGGACACAGGTGTCTTCCATCAATGTGGGGACAGAGGGCAGAGCACCGGCAAAGGCAAAGTCAATCGCCTTGCGCTCGACGGTGCCATTCCGGAATTCGTTCATCGTGGCTGCAGGACAGGCCTCAACACATGCCCCGCAACCGATGCATTCATGGAGTGACACATGACGGGCTCTCTGGCGGATCGTGACATTGAAGGCACCGTAGAAACCGGTTACCTCGGCAAGTTCAGCCATGGTCAGCAGTTCAACCGTCCCGTCGAACTCACCGTGCAGCAGATCTCCCATCAGGGGGTCCAGCAGGCAGGGAGCGCACTCGCATGCCGGAAACAGTTCATCAAAACGTACCGGCAATCCGCCGATAAACGGCAATCTTTCAACCACCGTAACCGTGCGCCCGGCCTCGGCAAGCGCCAGAGCAGCTTTCATGCCTGCCGGACCCGCCCCGATAACCAGCACGTCGGGACAGATCTCACACTGCATTTTTTCCAGCGGCTGCTGCAGTTTAACCCTGTTGACCGCTCCCCGGATGGCCACGATCGCTTTTTCGGTGGCGGCGTCAGGGTCTTCTGTCACCCATGCGATCTGTTCGCGGATATTAACCATCTGCAGCAGGTAGGGGTTCAGTCCGGCGTTGGTCATGCAGCGCCTGAAGGTTGTCTCGTGATCCCGGGGAGAGCAGGCGGCCACCACGACCCGCTCAGGTTGCTCCTGCTTCAGGTGATCCTCAAACTGGCGCCGCCCGTTTTCCGAACAGATGAAATCCATGGTTGTAACGGAGGGAGAATCCGGGAAGGAGAGGGCAGCTTGAGCGATTGAAGGTACGTCGATAGTCCTTGACAGTGTGCTGCCGCAGGTGCAGACATAGATGCCGATTTTCATGCTGACAGATCCCAGGCCGTGATTTCGGAAGAGATTATCTCTACCGCAACCGGAAGCGCTGCGGACACCGCTTCGGTAAAGCGCTCGCCGAAAAGTTCAAACTCCTGCCCCTCGATCCCCCAGAATGAAATCTGCTCCGGAAGGGAAACCCCGGCCAGGCGGGCCAGGGCGCAGGCAGTGGAAAAATCGGTGTCATGGCTGGAGAAGGTATTCCGGGTGGTGATAAAATCCTCCGGATCAAAGCGTTTCATTGTGCCGGGAGCAGCGCCGTTCAGCATTGCGTCAACAACCACCGCATTCCTGAAGCCGGCCATGGCCTCCATCAGGCGTATGCCACCGGTATGCGGTTCCACCAGGGACAACCCGGAATGGTGCCGCAGACGATCGGCAACGCCCCTCGCAACGGCAATACCGACCCCGTCATCGGAGAGCAGCGGGTTGCCCATGCCGATGATGACCGTCCCGGCGGTCATCCCTTTGCCCGTGGCTGCAGGCCGGGAAGGGCGTTGAAACGCTCGCCGCGCTCTGTCCGGCTCTTTCTCAATCCCCGAAGCATATCCCCAGGTCCCTTGCCGTCAGCACGGTGTCGCCGTCGCTTTTGACCCGCTTCTGGATTCCGAGCGCTTCACCGAGCGGGACAAGCGCGATATCCGGCGCCTTGAGAGCAACCATGTGATCGAACAGTCCCTGCTCAATGGCCCGGACTGCGGCCGCACCGAATCGGAGCGACAAAAGCCGGTCGAAGGTTGTCGGCGATCCACCCCGCTGCAGGTGGCCGAGTACCATGGAGCGGGAGTCCTTGCCGGTGCGTTTGGTGATCTCTTTGGCAACATGCTCGGCGATACCGCCTAAAACCACATGCTGGCGTCCCCCTTCGGCTTCCCCCTTGGTGACCACATCGCCGCCGACCGGCACGGCACCTTCCGCCACCACTACGATGGCGTATTTGCGGCCGTTCAGTTCGTTCTCCATCAGTTTGTCGCAGACTTTCTCGATGTCAAAAGGAATCTCCGGGATGAGAATTACGTCGGCGTTGCCCGAGATACCGCTGTTGAGGGCGATGAAGCCGGCGTTACGCCCCATGACCTCAACCACCATGACCCGATCGTGGGACTTTGCGGTGGAGTGAAGCCGATCGATGGCTTCGGTGGCGATGCTGACCGCCGTGTCAAAGCCGAAGGTGATGACCGTGCCGCCCATGTCGTTGTCGATTGTTTTGGGGACCCCGACCACCGGCATCCCTTTTTCGGCAAAGCGGTGGGCGATTTCCAGGCTGCCATCTCCGCCGACTGCCACCAGGGCATCGAAGCGCAGGCGCCTGAAATTATCCAGTACCCGGTCGGACAGGTCGCGCTGGACAACGTCACCGACCTCGTTGGCCACAGGCATCATGAATGGGTTGCCCTTGTTGGTGGTGCCGAGGATCGTGCCGCCAATGCTGGCAATGCCGTCCACTTTCTCCGGGGTGAGGCGGATGATCTCGTCGGTGTTCAGCAGGCCGGCATAACCGCACCTGATGCCGTAGACCTCCCACTGCCGATTGTAGGCAGCCATGGTAACCGCCTCGATGACCGCGTTCAGGCCGGGTGCATCGCCACCGCCGGTGTTGATACAGATTTTCATGCGTTTTGACATGGGGCCTCCGATGAAATGAAATGCCTGCTCTTGATCAGGGCTGTCTTTCGAGAAACGTCGGGTCATCGAAGCCCCCGTCGCTGTTCAGCCCCCGGATGCGGTAGTACTTGTCCAGTTCTTCTTCGAAACGCTTGCGGTCGATGGGACGTATTGCAATTCCGTCCCCGCTGGAGCCTTCTTCAGTGTAGAAACGCTCAGGCAGAAAATCGTCCTTCCGTGAAAAGCCGTTTGCAACATTGTAGAAACGCTCGGTCAGGACGATACGGCGGCCGATATCCTTCAGCCGCTGGGGCGAGTAGTCCACGCCGGTTGCAGCGGTGAGCAGTTCGGCGTACTCCTCCAGGCTGGCGCCGAAAAAGGAGAACTTGCAGGCCACCAGGGAGTCGACGGCGGCGTTGCTGTCCTCGGCGATGGTGATGATGCGCGCCTTGCCCGAAAAGGAGAAACGGTCCGTCGGCACCGGCTTGCGCAGTATCTCGTGGGAAATCGGATAGGCCCGCAGATGGCAGCCGCCCCGGGGGCTTGTGCAGTAGGCCAGGGCCATGCCGTAAGCCCCGCGCGGATCGTAGGCCGGCAGTTCCAGAGACTTGACGCTCATGGAACAGTCGGGGCGGCCGAGCCGTTCCGCCAGTCGTCGCGAACCCAGAGCGAGCAGTTCACCGTCGCCTCTCCGCAGGGCCATGTCCTCCAGCAGTCCGGGTATTTCATCCGCAGTCGGGAATCGTCCCCGGATTTCGCCCCAGGCCGAGAGCGTGGCGGCGGCGGTGATCGTGTCCAGCCCCAGATCGTTGCAGAGCGTGTTTGCCGCAACAATCGTGCGCAGGTCGGAAACCCTGTTCAGGGCCCCGAAGTGGGAGACGGTCTCGTATTCCGGCAGGTGTCCGCCATCCGCGCCGGATTTCTTGCACTGGATAGGGCAGCCGTAGCAACCGTCTTTTTTAGCGCCGCACTCCTGCTTGATGGCCGGGCCGGAGTAGCTGGAGGAGCGGTCAAAGAACGTCTCACGGAAATTGGCTGTGGGGGCCATGCGGCGCTGGGCCATCAGATCCACCAGCACCGGGGTGCCGAATTCGGCGATACCGAGCGCTCCGAAGATCACCGGTGATGCCTTGAACAGGCGTATCACGTCGCTGCGGGCTTTGTCGAACAGTTCAGGGTCGGCGATGGCTGGCCTGCGGTCGCCGTTAACGGCAATCGCCTTGAGATTCTTGGCGCCCATGACCGCCCCGAGCCCGCCCCGCCCGACAGAGTTGCCCTCGCCGGTCATTATGTTGGCGAACAGGACACCGTTTTCGCCGGCCGGACCGATGGCGGCAACGCTGCCGCGATGTTTCAGGGCGGCGACGGTCGCCGGGATGTCAGAACCGAGGAGCGTGTCAGCCGGCAGAAGTTCACAGCCGTTGGCCGTGATGGCCAGAGCGGTCGGCCGGTCGCATCTGCCGGTAATCATCAGGGCGTCATATCCGGCCGCTTTCAGTCTCCAGGCGAACCTGCCGCCGGCGGAGCAGTCGTAGATCGTGCCGGTCAGCGGTGAACGCGAGACCACTGACATGCGGGCAGCGGTGGGGGCGGTGGTGCCGCAGAGCGGCCCGACGGCAAAAATCAGCGGTATGGCCGGATCGAACGGATCCAGCTGATAGTAATCCCTCAGTAGACGCACGCC
>DCNF01000082.1:292-6921 GCA_002322035.1 Geobacter sp. UBA1603 | reverse complement strand
AACGGATCGAGGCGGTGGTGGTCACGCATCAGGCGGACGCCGAAGCCCCGCCCACCCAGGTACTCCTCCAGCCACTGGCGGGGGATCTCCTCGATGGAGGTACAGCCGCGCGACAGGTCGACCATGAGCATATGCCCGGTCCAGCCGCAGTTCATTCAGACGTTCTCTGCCATCAGCGCCAGAATCTCATTCGGCGATGAAATCATGAAGTCGGCCTGTTCAAGGTCGTGCGCTGCCCCATAGCCCCACCGGCATCCAACGGTTGCAATGCCGGCGCGTTTGCCAGCCTGGATGTCGTTGATGCTGTCGCCGATCATCGAGCCTTGGCCCGGGGCCGTACCGAGGCGTTCGATCACCCGTAAAAGCGGAAGTGGCGACGGCTTCATTTCGGAAAATGTGTCGCCGCCGCAGACCAGTGTGAAGTGGCCGGCGATGCCGAGCGCTTCGAGGATCGTTCGGCTCAAGTCTTCATTTTTGTTGGAGATGACAGCCAGGCGGCAGCCGCAGTCTGTCAGGGTTTCAAGCAGTTCGGTGATGCCGGGGTAGGGGCGGCTGTGATCGGCGATGTGCTGCCGGTTGTAGTCCAGAAACAGGCCGAGTGCCTTCTCCTGCGACGCAATTCCGGGTTCTGGCAGGGCCTGGCGGATCAGGTTCCGGGCCCCCCGGCCGACCATCGTGCGCACCGTGTCTGCAGCAAGGGGTGGGTGGGAGAAAGCGCTGCGCATGTGGTTGACGGCCGCTGTCAGATCGTCAAGAGAGTCGATCAGGGTGCCGTCCAGGTCGAATAAGAGCGGTCCGCTGATGGTCATCGTTTTCCGGCCGGTGTCCCGTCCGGCCGGGGAAGGATGATTGCCGGCTGGGGTGCGGGACGGTAGAGCAGGAAGGTCCTCCCAAGGATCTGGGCGATGTCCGCACTGCAGGCATCCGCAAGCATGCTGGCTGCCTCGTGCTTGTCCAAAAGGCAGCTTTCCAAGAGCTTGACCTTGATCAGCTCATGGTGGTCGAGGGCTGCGCTGGTTTCATCCACCAGTCCCTGTTCGATCTCTTTTTTGTCGATCTGGATGACTGGTTTGAGGTTGTGCCCAAGGGCACGCAGGTGGCGTTTCTGTTTTCCGGTCAGCATGGTTTACTCCGTGCGTTGACAATGGCGTTTCAGTTTGTTGTATAGCATACCGTTCTGTAGCTCGCAAAGGACAAAAAACGGGTCAATCGAGGGGCCGGCCGCTTGTTGCCGGGCCGGAAGCCAATTTGAAAATGATATACATTTCAGGCCGGATGTGCTATCAGAATACAATTTTATGCCAATAATCAGCATGCGCTCCATGCGCGTGAGGAGAGCCCTGTTGTGATGAATCCCAGCAAGTATCAGATTTCTGCTGCTCTGACATCGTTTAATACGGAAACTGCCGAGCCGGCCTTCGAGTCAGTTACCAAGTCCACCGCCAAGGTCCATCATCTGCCCCCATCGATCTGGAAGAAGATGGTCGGCGAATCAAAAAGTCCTCTTGATAAGGCTATTGAGAGAACTCGTGACTTCTTTTTTCGTGAACAGCTTCCCGAAGGCTATTGGTGGGCCGAGCTGGAATCGAACGTAACGATCACTGCCGAGTACATCATGCTGTTCCATTTTCTGGGCATGGTGGACAAGGTCCGTGAGGCAAAGCTGGCCCGTTATATCATCAGCAAGCAAACCGACGAGGGGTCCTGGGCGATCTGGTACAACGGCCCCGGCGACCTTTCGACAACCATTGAGGCCTATTTTGCGCTCAAACTGGCCGGTTACAAGGCTGACCATCCGTCCATGCAAAAGGCCCGCGATTTCATTCTGGCCAATGGTGGCATTCTCAAAAGTCGGGTTTTTACCAAAATTTTTCTGGCCCTGTTTGGTGAATTTTCCTGGCTTGGCGTTCCGTCTATGCCGATTGAACTGATGCTGCTCCCCAGTTGGGCCTATTTCAACGTCTATGAATTCTCCAGCTGGTCACGGGCTACCATCATTCCCCTTTCAGTGGTCATGGCCGAACGGCCGGTACGCAAGCTCCCGCCCTGGGCCCGAGTTCAGGAACTGTATGTCCGACCGCCGCGTCCGACCGACTACACCTTTACCAAGGAAGACGGCATCCTTACCTGGAAAAATTTCTTTGTCGGCGTCGACCATCTCCTCAAAGTCTACGAGTCAAGCCCGATCCGCCCCTTCAAAAATAGGGCGATTGCAATGGCCGAACAGTGGGTTCTGGAACATCAGGAGCCGACCGGTGACTGGGGCGGCATCCAGCCGGCCATGCTGAATTCGATTCTGGCGCTGCACTGTCTTGGATATGCCAACGACCACCCTGCCGTGGTTAAAGGGCTGGAAGCCCTGGCCAACTTCTGTATCGAGGATGAGGAGTGCATCGTACTGCAGTCCTGCGTCTCGCCTGTCTGGGATACGGCCCTGGCGCTCGTTGCCATGCAGGAGGCCGGTGTGCCGCCTGACCATCCGGCGCTCACCAAGGCGGCCCAGTGGCTGCTCGACCTGGAGGTACGCCGCAAGGGAGACTGGCAGGTCAAGTCGCCTGAACTGGAGCCGGGGGGGTGGGCCTTCGAGTTTCTCAATGACTGGTACCCTGATGTTGATGACTCGGGCTTTGTCATGCTGGCGGTCAAGGATGTCAAAGTGCGCGACAAAAAGCATAAAGAGCAGGCGATCAAGCGTGGCATCGCCTGGTGCCTCGGAATGCAGAGCCAAAACGGCGGCTGGGGAGCCTTTGATAAGGATAATACCAAATACCTGCTCAACAAGATCCCCTTTGCCGATCTTGAGGCGCTGATCGACCCGCCGACCTCTGACCTGACTGGCCGCATGCTTGAATTGATGGGAAATTTTGGTTACTCGCTGGATTACCCGGCCGCAGCGCGAGCCCTGGATTTCCTGAAGCGTGAGCAGGAGCCAGAGGGACCCTGGTGGGGCCGCTGGGGGGTCAATTACATTTACGGTACCTGGTCGGTCATGTGCGGTCTTGAGGCGATCGGCGAGGATATGTCCCAGCCGTATATCCGCAAGGCGGTCAACTGGCTCAAATCCAAGCAGAATATTGATGGCGGCTGGGGTGAGGTCTGTGAATCCTACTGTGACCGTTCGCTGATGGGAAGTGGCCCGAGTACCGCATCACAGACCGGGTGGGCTATGCTGGCCCTGATGGCGGCTGGCGAAGCGGGATCGAAGGCTGTTTCCCGGGGGGTTGAATATCTACTGGCGACCCAGAAACAGGATGGCACCTGGGATGAGGACGCCTTTACCGGAACCGGCTTCCCCAAGTTTTTCATGATCAAGTACCATATTTACCGCAACTGTTTTCCGCTGACCGCCCTTGGGAAATATCGTCGGCTGACTGCGGCGGATGTGCCTGCATGACCCTTTGGCAGGATCTGCTGCTGGCGTTAGTCAAAGACAAGCCCCGAGCCGCTTCGGGGCTTTCACGTTCTGCCCGATGAGTACGGTCTTTGTCACCGGAGCCACCGGTTTTATCGGTGCCAGCATTGCCCGTCAGCTTGTTGAACGGGGTGACCGTGTCCGCGTACTCGTCCGCCGTGGTGCCGACACAGCCAATCTTAAAGGACTGGATCTGGAAAAGTGGCCGGGGGACCTGCTCGACCAGGCGAGTCTGCGCAGCGGCCTGAAAGGCTGCGATACACTGTTTCATGCTGCGGCCGATTACCGTCTGTGGGCTCGCGATCCGGCCTTGATGTACCGGGTCAACGTGGAGGGAACCGCCGCCGTACTCGAAGCGGCACTGGAAAACGGCCTCTCGAAAGTGGTGTATACCAGCAGCGTCGGCACTCTCGGCAACCCGGGAGACGGCAGGCCGGGGACCGAGGAAACGCCGGTCAGTCTGGATGATATGGTCGGGCCGTACAAAAAAAGCAAGTTCCTGGCAGAGCGGACGGCCGAGTCCTTTCTGCCCCGCGGACTGCCGCTGGTGATCGTTAACCCCTCCACACCGGTCGGGCCGCGCGACATCAAGCCGACGCCGACCGGTAAAATCATCGTTGATTTTCTCAACCGCAAGATGCCGGCCTACCTGGATACCGGACTGAACATCATTGCCGTCGAGGATTGCGCCCATGGGCACATCCTGGCGGCCGAACGGGGTACCGTTGGCAGGAAGTACATTCTCGGCAATGCCAACCTGACCCTGCGTGATATTTTCGTCCTGCTGGAGGAAATCACCGGCCTTGTGGCCCCGAAGGTAAGGCTTCCTTACACGCCGATCCTGCTAGCTGCCTACATAAACGAAGCATTGTCCCGTCTGACCGGTCGGGAGCCGCTGATTCCCCTGGCCGGAGTTCAGATGGCTGGCAAGTTCATGTTTTTTGATTCATCGCGGGCGGTGTCAGAGCTCGGATTACCCCAGACACCGGTGAAAGATGCCTTGGAGCGTTCCGTTCAGTGGTTCCACGCCAATGGCTACGCAATGCAATGACGTATGAGGTGCCCTTATGCTGCTCGAAACTATCAACAGCCCTGATGACCTGAAAAAACTCGCTCCCGGGCAGCTGCCGGCCCTGGCGGAGGAGGTGCGCGCGTTTCTGCTGGAAACCGTATCCTCCACCGGCGGCCATCTCGGATCAAATCTGGGTGCGGTAGAACTGACAATCGCCCTGCACTACTGTTTTGACTCTCCCCGCGACAGGATCATCTGGGATGTGGGGCATCAGGCTTATACCCACAAAATTCTGACCGGCCGGCGCGACCGCTTCCATACCCAGCGGCAGTACAAGGGGCTGTCCGGCTTTCCCAAACGCTGTGAATCGGAGCATGATGCCTTTGATACCGGCCATTCCTCAACCTCGATTTCTGCCGGACTCGGCATGGCTGCTGCCGCTGCTCTGGATGGCCGACGCTCCCATGCCATCGCGGTTATCGGTGATGGTTCCCTGACCGGAGGAATGGCGTTCGAGGCGCTCAACCAGGCCGGCCACCTCAAGAAAAACCTGATCGTCATTTTGAATGATAACGAGATGTCGATCTCCAAAAACGTGGGGGCATTTTCCTCATTCATCTCCAAGAAAATGACCGGTCGCTATTTCCGCGATTTGAAAAAGGAGATGCAGGGGCTACTCAAGCAGATTCCGGCTATCGGCAGCGATATTCTGCATTTTGCCCGCAAGGCCGAGAACTCGCTGAAAGGATTTTTAACCCCGGGTTCCTTGTTCGAAGCGCTCGGCTTTGATTATCTGGGCCCGCTGGACGGGCACGACCTGACGCAATTGGTGGAGGTCTTCAACAACATTAATGACCTTGACGGCCCGCTGCTGGTGCATGTTATGACCACGAAAGGCAAAGGGTACCGGCCGGCCGAGGAAACTCCCCACAAGTACCACGGTGTGGGCGTGTTCGATATTGCCACCGGCCAGGGGGGGGTGAAGGCATCGGTCAAATCCTATACCGAGACCTTCGGTGATGCCATCGTGGAGCTGGCAGAACAGGATCCTAAGGTGGTCGCCATTACCGCCGCCATGCCGGACGGCACCGGACTTAACCGGTTTGCCGAGCGGTTCCCCGATCGTTTTTTCGATGTGGGGATTGCCGAACAGCACGGGGTGACGTTTGCCGCCGGGCTGGCTGCCGACGGATTCCGGCCGGTTGCCGCCATCTATTCGACCTTCACCCAGCGGGCCTACGACCAGATATTCCATGATGTCTGCCTGCAGAAACTGCCGGTAACCGTCGCCATGGACCGGGGTGGGGTGGTGGGCGACGACGGCCCGACCCACCACGGGGTCTTCGATCTTTCATACCTGCGGCACCTGCCGGGGCTGACCCTGATGGCGCCCAAGGATGAAAATGAGCTGCGCCACATGATCAGAACATCTCTGTATTCAGGATCCCCCATGGCGTTGCGCTACCCGCGCGGCGCCGGGTACGGGGTTGCGCTTGACGACGTGATGAAATCGCTGGAAATCGGGCGCGGAGAGCTTCTGGCCGATGGTGGAGATGTCTGGATTATTGCCATCGGATCAACCGTCTACCCGGCCCAGCAGGCGGCGGAGTCTCTGAAAACGAAGGGTATCGCCGCCGGCGTGGTCAACGCCCGCTTCGTCAAACCGCTCGATGCCGAACTGATCCTGTCTGGTGCCCGCAGGACCGGCCGGATCGTCACTGTCGAGGAAAATGCACTCCAGGGGGGATTCGGCAGCGCGGTGCTGGAACTGCTGTTTGACCGCGGCATGCAGGACGTGAAGGTTCGTCGGCTCGGCATTCCGGACCGTTATATCGAACACGGTTCCCAGGCCCAGCTGCGACGGGATCTCGGCATCGATGCCGAGGGAATCGCAACGGCGACAGAATTATTCGTACGATCTTGAAAGGAATGTGTTCATGCGTTTTCCGTTTCGCCTCAATTATGACCTGACCCGCTACATCGTTGCCAACAAGCGCAACAAGGTCGAGAAATATCCGCTGGTGCTGATGCTGGAGCCGACCCATCTCTGCAACCTGGCCTGCTCGGGGTGCGGCCGCATCCGCGAGTATGCCGATACCATCCAGGAGATGATGAGCCTTGAGGACTGTCTCGCGTCGGTCGACGAATGTCCGGCACCGGTGGTTACAATCACCGGCGGAGAGCCGTTTCTTTACCCGCATATTT
>DCNF01000082.1:0-167 GCA_002322035.1 Geobacter sp. UBA1603 | reverse complement strand
CCCCATCCCAACTTTACCCTCAATGTCCACATGGACGGGCTGGAGGATACCCACGACCGTATTCTGGAGCGCAAGGGTGCTTTCAAAATGGGTATGGCGGCAATCAGGAAGGCCAAGCAGTTGGGGTTCCGTGTCTGCACCAACACCACCATCTTCAAGGAAACCGA
>DCNF01000052.1:4600-23004 GCA_002322035.1 Geobacter sp. UBA1603 | reverse complement strand
TCGTCAGCTCGATCATCGAATAAACCGGAAATCACGAGGATATCAATGCAGAGCCAGAAGATCAGAATCCGCCTTAAGGCATATGACCATAAACTGCTTGACGTTTCGGTCGGAGAGATCGTTGAGACAGCAAAGAGAACCGGCGCCCGTGTTGCCGGCCCGATTCCGCTCCCGACTGTCATCAACAAGTACTGCGTGCTTCGCGGCCCCCATGTTGACAAAAAGTCGCGCGATCAGTTTGAAATTCGTACCCACAAACGACTGATCGATATTCTCGACCCGACCCAGCAGACGGTCGATGCACTGATGAAGCTTGATCTGTCCGCCGGCGTTGATGTTGAGATCAAACTGTAGCGCAATTATTACGACTGAATAGGACGTGTCATGAAGAAAGGTCTCATTGGAAAAAAACTGGGTATGACCCAGATATTTCTTGAAGACGGCACCAAGGTTCCGGTCACGGTTGTTCAGGCCGGCCCCTGCTACGTAATTCAGAAAAAATCGACTGATGTCGATGGATATTCAGCTGTGCAGCTCGGTTTCGATCCGATTAATGCCGCTGCCGCAACCGGTCCGCTTCGCGGCCACTGTGTGAAGGCCGGCAAAGGAGTGTTCCGGTATCTGCGCGAAGTGAAGCTTGCTTCAGCAGCCGACCTTACAGTTGGCGATATGCTGACTGTCGAGCAGTTCCAGCCGGGCGATTACATCGATGTTACCGGAACCAGCATCGGCAAGGGTTTTCAGGGTGTCATCAAGCGCTGGAACTTCAAAGGGGGCCGTTCTTCCCACGGCTCGCGCTTTCATCGCGCACCCGGCTCAATTGGTGCTTCAGCAACCCCCTCACATGTCTTTAAGAACAAGAAAATGCCTGGACAGATGGGTAATGCGCGGGTAACGGTACAGCGTCTGCAGGTCGTCCGTGTCGATAACGCCGAGAATCTGCTCCTTATCAAGGGTGCGATTCCGGGTCACCGTAACAACGTTGTCCTTATCAAGCAGAGCGTCAAAGCCTGATTAGATTTTTACCGGGAGTAACCGTATGCCTTCGATAGTAGTCTACAACATGAACAAGCAGCAGGTCGGTGAACTGCAGCTGCCGGATGCGGTTTTCGGCGCAGAGGTCAAAGAGCACCTCATTCACCAGGCGCTGCGTATCCAGCTGGCCAATCGCCGCGCCGGCACCGTCGCTGTCAAAAACCGCGCAGCTGTTTCAGGCGGCGGTAAAAAGCCTTTTAAACAGAAGGGTACCGGCAACGCCCGCCAGGGTTGCAGCCGTGCTCCGCAGTATCCTGGAGGCGGCGTTGCGTTCGGCCCCCAGCCCAAGACGTATGACCTGAGTATGAACAAGAAAGCCCGTTGTGCCGCTCTCTGCTCGGTCCTGTCGCTGCAGTACAAGAACAACAGCATCACCGTACTGGACAAACTTGATTTCGAAAAGATCTCCACCAAGGAGTTCGTCGGCTTCATGAAGCGTTTTGAGATTGAAAAGACTCTGATCGTGTCAGACAGCCCGAGCAATAACCTCGTCCTCTCTGCCAGGAACGTTCCCCATGTAAAGATGCTTCCCGCATCTGGGCTCAATGTCCATGACATGCTGAAGTTCAAGAATATTATTTTTACGCAGGGTGCTGTTGCGTCCGTCGAAGGAGTGCTGCAGAAATGAACATCTATTCTGTCATCAAGAAGCCCCATGTCACGGAAAAAACGTCTCTTGGCAGCGACTCAACGAACACCGTGACAATCGTGGTGGATCGCGAAGCAAACAAGATCGAGATCAAACAGGCGGTTGAAGCCCTTTTCAAGGTAAAAGTCGCTGAAGTCCGTACGGTAAACGTGGCGGGCAAGGTCAAGCGTTTTGGCCGCAGCTACGGCAAACGGGCAAATTGGAAAAAGGCGTATGTGACCCTTCAGGAGGGTCAGTCCATAGACTTCTTTGAAGTTTAAACAACACCTACGGGGTTCACAATGGGAATCAAGAGCTATAAACCGACATCGGCAGGACGCAGACATCAGACCTGCTCGACGTTTGAAGAGATTACGACAGCAACACCTGAGAAGTCACTGCTGGTATCCCTGCGCAAAACAGGTGGCCGCAATGCTCTTGGCCGTGTAACCGCACGCCACAAGGGCGGCGGGCATAAGCAGAAGTACCGGATCATCGATTTTCGTCGCGACAAACGCAACATTCCGGCCACTGTCGCCAGCATCGAGTACGACCCGAACCGCAGTGCCAGGATTGCGCTCCTTAACTATGTCGATGGCGAGAAGCGCTACATTCTTGCTCCGCTCGACCTCAAGGTCGGCGATACGGTCATCAGCGGTCCGGAAGCTGACATCAAACCGGGTAATGCACTTCCGATCCGTTCGATTCCGCTCGGTACCATTATCCATAACATTGAGCTGAAGATCGGCAAAGGCGCCCAGCTGGCCCGCAGCGCCGGTACATTCGCCCAGTTGATGTCAAAGGAGGGCAAGTATTCCCAGATCAAGCTTCCCTCCGGTGAGGTACGCCTGATTCTGCAGGATTGCTACGCCACCATCGGCCAGGTCGGAAATATTGATCACGAGAACGTCAACATAGGCAAAGCCGGTCGTTCACGTTGGCTCGGCAAAAGGCCTAAAGTCCGCGGCGTTGCCATGAACCCGGTTGACCATCCGCATGGCGGTGGAGAAGGGCGCACGTCCGGCGGCCGCCATCCGGTAACCCCTTGGGGCATACCGACTAAAGGATACAAAACCAGAACCAACAAGTCTTCGGACCGCTTTATCATTAAGAAGCGTTCAAAATAACAGTCGAGGGGCTGATATACCATGGCACGTTCAATTAAAAAAGGACCATTCATCGATGGCCATCTGATGGAAAAGGTTGTTGCCGAAGGGCCTAATTCCAAAAAAATCATCAAGACCTGGTCGCGCCGTTCGACGATCACTCCGGAGTTCATCGGTTTGAGTCTTGCTGTCCATAACGGCCGCAAGTTCATCCCGGTCTTTGTTACCGAGAATATGGTCGGCCACAAGCTCGGCGAGTTTGCCCCGACCCGTACCTTTCACGGCCACGCGGCCGACAAGAAGAGCAAAGTCAAGAAGTAGCAAGGGGATATAGACAATGGAATCCAGCGCCAAGCTTACATTTGCACGACTCTCGCCACGCAAGACCCGCCTTTTGGTGGATCTGGTGCGCGGCAAGGGAATTCAGGACGCCCTTAATGCTCTGCGGTTTCTGCCGAATCCTTCGGCCCAGATCATTGTCAAGCTTCTCCGCTCGGCAGTTGCCAATGCAGAGCAGAAGGGCGTTTCCGATGTTGACGGCCTGTTTGTAAAGACAATTTATGTTGATGGCGGCGCCGTTCTCAAGCGTTTTGTGCCCCGTGCCATGGGGCGTGCAAGCAAGATCCGCAAGCCGACGAGCCATATTTCAGTTACTCTTTCTGATACGAAATAGTTTTCACCTGGAGGTGTAGTTTGGGACAAAAAGTAAATCCGATAGGCTTCCGTCTCGGCGTTATCAAAACCTGGGACTCCAAATGGTATGCTGAGGCAGATTATGCAAAACTGCTTCATGAAGATCTTGCAATTCGCAAGTTCCTCAAAAAGCGTCTCTACAATTCCGGGGTTTCAAAAATTGAGATCGAGCGGGCGGCCAACAAGACCAAGATCAACATCCATACTGCCCGCCCAGGCCTGATTATCGGCAAGAAGGGCTCTGAAGTCGAGACCATCAAAAAAGATCTTGCCGGCCTGACTTCCAAAGAGATTTTTATCAATATCCATGAAGTGCGCAAACCTGAACTGGATGCGCAGCTGGTGGCTGAAAACGTGGCACTGCAACTTGAGCGCCGCATCGCCTTCCGCCGCGCCATGAAGAAAAGCGTGACGTCGGCACTCAAGTTCGGCGCCAAAGGGATCAGGATCACCTGTTCCGGCCGCCTGGGCGGTGCCGAAATGTCGCGTACTGAATGGTACCGCGAGGGGCGTGTTCCCCTGCATACCCTGCGTGCTGATATTGATTACGGTTTTGCTGAAGCGAAAACAACGTACGGAATCATCGGGGTTAAGGTCCTTATTTTTAAGGGCGAAGTTCTCCCCGGACAGTAACATCCTCTACTTTGCAGACAGGAGCATGCATCAATGTTAATGCCTAAACGGGTAAAACATAGAAAACAGATGAAAGGCCGCATGACCGGTAAGCCGTGCCGCGGCATCGAACTATCATTCGGAGAGTTTGGTCTCCAGGCCACTGAGTGCGGCTGGCTTGACTCACGCCAGATTGAAGCGGCGCGTATTGCAATGACCCGCTATATCAAAAGGGGTGGTAAAATCTGGATCAGAGTCTTCCCCGACAAACCGCTGACTTCCAAACCGGCTGAAACCAGGATGGGCAAGGGAAAAGGATCACCTGACTCCTGGGTCTGCGTAATTCACCCCGGCACGATCCTCTATGAAATGGAAGGCGTAACTGAAGAGATCGCCCGCGAAGCCTTGAGGCTTGCTGCCCACAAACTGCCCGTTTCCACCAAGTTTATTATCAGGGGGGGGAACCATGAAGCCTAATGACCTTCGTAAACTGTCTGCTGACGAGTTGAACAAGAAAAAGGGTGACTTGACTCAAGAACTGTTCAACCTCAATTTTCAGCTGCACACCGGCAGGCTTGAAAATACAGCCAAGCTTAAAACCATCCGCAAGGATATTGCACGGATCAGTACCATTCTTACCGAGAGCAAGGCATAGGGAGTAACAGATGAGTGAACGTGGTCACAGGAAAACCCAGGTTGGTGTTGTGGTGAGCGACAAGATGGAAAAAACCGTCGTTGTCAAGGTCGACCGGCTTGTCAAACATCAGCTGTACAACAAATACATCAAGCGCAGCGTCAAGTACAAAGTGCATGACGAGAACAACAGCTGCAAGGTCGGTGACCGCGTACAGATTATCGAGTGCCGTCCGTTGAGCAAGGACAAGCGCTGGAGCCTCAAGCAGATCATCGAAAGCATCTCTTAGGACAGAGGAGTACTGAGTAATGATACAGATGCAGTCAATACTGGATGTTGCCGACAACTCGGGTGCGAAGAAGCTCTTCTGCATCAAGGTGCTCGGCGGTTCGAAGCGTAAATATGCCGGGATCGGAGACATTATCGTCGCTTCTGTTCGAGAGGCTCTGCCTAACTCAAAGGTCAAGAAAGGCGATGTTGTCAAGGCGGTGATTGTCCGGACAGCCAAGGAGCTCGGCCGGCCGGATGGGTCGTATATCCGTTTTGATGATAACTCCGGCGTCGTGATCAATAATCAGAAGGAGCCGGTCGGCACTCGTATTTTTGGTCCTGTAGCCAGGGAGCTTCGCGCCAAAAAGTTTATGAAGATTATTTCTCTCGCACCGGAAGTACTTTAATCGAATCGGAGAACGTAGATGCAAGCGATCAAGTCACATGTCAGCAAGGGCGACACGGTTATGGTGATTGCCGGTAAGGAAAAAAATAAAACCGGCAAGGTACAGCGGTTGCTGCCGAAAAAGAACGGTGTCATTGTTGAAGGCCTGAATATGGTCAAGCGCCATGTCAAGGCCCGTGGCAACGAAGCCGGAGGCATTACGGAGAAAGAGGCGGCAATTCATATCTCCAACGTTATGCTGTTCTGTTCCGCATGCGCCAAGCCGGTAAGAACCAGAAAAAACCTGCTTGAAAATGGCGATAAGCAGCGGGTCTGCACCAAGTGCGGCACTGCCCTCGAGAAATAGCCAGGAGGAGATGACAATAATGGCCCGTTTGAAGGAACTGTACCATAACGAAGTTGTTGCCAAGCTGCGCAATGATTTCAATTACAAAAATATCATGGAAGTGCCGCGGATTGAGAAGGTCGTCGTTAACATGGGCCTTGGTGAAGCGATCCAGAACATCAAGATTCTTGATTCGGCCGTGGTTGAACTGAATGCCATTACCGGCCAGAAATCGGTCGTTACCAAGGCAAAGAAATCGATCGCCAGTTTCAAGCTGCGTCAAGGGATGCCGATCGGCTGCATGGTTACGCTCCGCCGTGAGCGGATGTATGAGTTCCTTGATCGTCTGATGAACGTTTCCCTGGCGCGTGTTCGCGACTTCAAGGGTGTTTCAGGCAAGGCTTTTGACGGCAAGGGAAATTACACTCTTGGCATCAAGGAACAGCTGATATTCCCTGAAATCAATTATGACCAGATCGACAAGATCAAGGGGCTGAACATCACTGTTGTTACGTCGGCAAAAACCGATGAAGAGGGCAAAGCGCTCCTCAAATACCTCGGCATGCCGTTCAGGAATTAAGAAAGAGACACCGGGAGGAATCCGTGGCAAAAACGTCAATGATCATCAAGTCGCAGCGCAAACCGAAGTTTAAGGTGCGTCAGCATAACCGCTGTCCGGTGTGCGGCAGGCCGAAAGCATATTACCGCAAGTTTGAAATGTGCAGGATCTGCCTGCGAAAGTATGCGTCCGCCGGTCAGATTCCCGGCGTCATTAAATCGAGCTGGTAATTAACTCGCAGAAGCATAAATGACAGGAGCACATGCACAATGTCCATGACAGATCCAATCGCTGATATGCTGACCAGAATAAGAAACGCCAATATGGTCAAGCATCAGAAGGTCGATATTCCTTCCTCCAACCTGAAGGTCAGCATCGCCAATGTCCTCAAGCAGGAAGGTTTTATCAAAAACTACAAGGTGATCTCCGACAATCTCCAGGGTGTATTGCGGGTCTATCTGAAATACATCGACGAGAAAGACAGCGTCATCAATGAGATCAAGCGCGTCAGCAAGCCGGGTGGCCGTGTCTATGTCAAATCAGAGGACATCCCGACCGTCAAGAACGGCCTCGGTGTGGCGATTCTTTCCACGTCAAAAGGCATAATCACTGACGCTGCCGCCCGCAAAGCCGGTGTCGGCGGGGAATTGATCTGTACTGTCTGGTAAACTTGCTATCAAGGAGCACGAACAGATGTCAAGAATAGGGAAACTTCCCGTATCCATACCTGCGGGTGTCAACGTTACGTTTGCCGAATCACTGCTTACCGTTCAAGGCCCGAAAGGATCATTGAGCCGTCAGATCATGCCGTGCGTGACGCTGAATATTTCGACGAACAGCCTTGAAGTCACTCGCAACGACGAGGCCGCTTCGACACGTGCCGCTCATGGTTTGACCCGCACCCTGATCAATAACATGGTTGTCGGAGTTACCGCCGGTTTCCAGACTGACCTTGAGATCAACGGTGTTGGCTACCGTGCCGAGGTAAAGGGCAAGGAGCTTGTGTTAAGTTTGGGATATTCGCACCCGGTCAATTTTGCCATACCGGATGGTATCACCATCGATGTCGACAAGATGACCAAACTGTCGGTCAAGGGGTTTGACAAGGAGCTGGTCGGCCAGACCGCCGCCAAGATCCGTTCATTCCGTGAGCCCGAGCCGTATAAAGGCAAGGGTATCAAGTATGCTGACGAGACTATCCTGAGAAAAGCCGGCAAGACCGGTAAGAAATAGTCTTTATAAGGAGACATGTGTGGCAAAGACAGCAATTAAAACAATTACCAGGCTGAAGCGACAGGTGCGCGTCCGCAAGAAAGTGCGCGGTACGTCGGAACGCCCCCGGCTGAATGTATTCAAAAGTGCCCGGCATATTTATGCCCAGCTGATTGATGATACGAAGGGTGTTACTCTAGCAGCCTGTTCGACCCTTTCTGACGATGCGTCCGCCCTTGCCTGCACCGGAAATGTGGCAGCGGCCGTGCATGTCGGCACCCAGATTGCCAGGATTGCCCAGGACAAAGGCATTTCTGCGGTTGTATTTGATCGTAACGGTTTTCTTTATCATGGCAGAATCAAGGCTCTTGCCGACGCCGCCCGCGAAGCCGGGCTTCGTTTCTAAAGCGTACGAGGAGGTTTTCATTGAGTAGAATTAATCCAGCGGAACTGAATCTCACGGATCGTGTTGTTCATATCAGCCGTGTTGCCAAAGTCGTCAAGGGTGGTCGTCGCTTCAGTTTTTCGGCTCTGATCGTTGTCGGTGACGGGAATGGTCATGTCGGTTATGGCCTTGGTAAGGCGAATGAAGTACCCGAAGCGATCAGAAAAGGCGTTGAACAGGCCAAGAAAAACCTGATCAAGGTGCCGGTCAATCAGAGCCAGACGATTCCTTTTGAGATCGAGGGCAGATTCGGTGCCGGCAAGCTTTTGATGAAGCCCGCTTCCGCAGGTACCGGTGTGATTGCTGGCGGTGCCGCCCGTGCAATTTTTGAAGCGGCCGGTATTAACAACATCCTTTCCAAATGTCTTGGGTCAAATAACCCACACAATGTTGTCAAGGCCGCTTTTGCAGGTCTTCAGCGACTGAAAACCCCGGAAGAAATTGCTGCCCGTCGCGGCATCACCGAATAATACTCTGAAGCGAGGAATGTCATGAGCAGCGATCTGCAGATAACGCTCGTTAAAAGCATAATTGGAACGCCGAAAAAACATCGTGATGTCGTAATCGGCCTCGGATTGAAAAAACTCAACCAGACCGTTGAACGCCAGGATACGCCTGAAATACGGGGCATGATCAACAAGGTTGCTCATCTGCTGAATGTAGCCTAGTCAAAGGGGTTAATGATAATGGAACTGAATACACTCAAGCCTGCTCTGGGCTCTACGAAAAATAGAAAACGGATCGGCCGCGGCCCTGGTTCGGGACATGGTAAAACTGCAACCAAGGGTCATAAGGGTCAGAAGGCCCGCTCCGGTGGCAGTATCAAGGCCGGTTTCGAGGGTGGACAGATGCCGTTGCAGCGTCGTCTTCCCAAGCGTGGTTTTACTCCGCTGCAGCGCGTTGAATATTCCCTGGTTAACCTTAACCAGCTCGATGTTTTTGAGGCTGGCGCAACGGTTGATGCCGCTGCCCTCGCGTCCAGAGGATTGATCAAGTCGGCTGCCGATTGTGTGAAAATTCTTGGTAATGGCGATATCAGTAAGGCCCTGAAAGTTACTGCAACCCGCTTCAGCCAGTCAGCCAAGGATAAAATTGCTGCTGCCGGCGGCAGTGTCGAGGAGACCGCCTAGTGCTTGATGCACTCCAGAATATTTTCAAAATTCCCGAATTGAAAAAGAGGGTTCTTTTTTCGCTCGGGATGCTTGCCGTTTACCGTATCGGCTGTTTCATCCCGACCCCGGGTGTTGACCGGATTGCCCTTTCGCATTTTTTCAAGCAGTCACAGGGTACATTGTTGGGCTTGTTTGATATGTTTTCGGGAGGCGCGCTTGAGCGTCTGACTGTTTTTGCCCTCGGCATTATGCCGTACATCTCCTCGTCGATTATTTTCCAGTTGCTGACTGTTGTTGTGCCGGCAATTGAAAAACTTTCCAAGGAAGGTGAATCGGGACGCAAGAAGATTATTCAGTATACCCGGTATGGTACGGTCCTGTTGAGTGTTGTGCAGGGAATGGGAATTGCGATCGGCCTGGAGAGTATGCGCGGGCCGGCCGGTGAGTTGATTGTCCCGAATCCCGGCTGGTCTTTTCGCCTGATGACGGTCATCACCCTGACGGCCGGCACCGCCTTTATCATGTGGCTTGGCGAACAGATGTCAGAAAAAGGAATTGGTAACGGCATTTCACTGATAATTTTCGCCGGGATTGTTGCCCGTATTCCAACTGCGCTTGGTAATACCGGGCGTCTTTTTAATGCCGGGCAGATTTCGCTTTTTGTGATTATTTTTGTGTTGGCGGTCATGTTTGCTGTGATTGCAGGCATCATTTTTGTTGAACGCGGCCAGCGGCGCCTCCCGATTCATTATGCCAAGCGGGTAGTCGGTTTGAAGACGTTCAATGCGCAGACATCCCATCTGCCGCTCAAAGTTAATATGGCTGGTGTAATTCCGCCTATTTTCGCGTCATCGATCATCATGTTTCCGGCAACGGTGGCGAACTTCATCAATATCCCCTGGGTACAGCAGGCAGCGAAAAGCCTTTCTCCGGGCAACTGGGTGTACAATATCTTTTTCGTTGCTTTCATTATCTTCTTCTGCTATTTCTATACGGCTGTGACTTTTAATCCGGTTGACGTCGCCGAAAACATAAAGAAGCACGGCGGCTATATCCCTGGTATCAGACCGGGTAAAGAAACATCCGATTTTATGGACAGTGTGCTGACCAGGCTTACTTTTGCCGGTGCAATCTATATCTCGGTGATCTGCGTTCTTCCTTCGATTCTGATTGGGAAATTCAACCTGCCTTTTTATTTCGGCGGAACGGCGTTGCTGATCGCAGTCGGAGTTGGGATGGATACCGTTGCCCAGATCGAGTCACACCTGATCACCAAGAATTATGAAGGTTTTTTGAAGGGCGTCAGAATCCGGGGGAGAAAGTAGCATATTATGGCGGATCTGATTCTCTTTGGCCCTCCAGGGGCCGGCAAGGGTACCCAGGCTCAATTTATTGTTGAACGGCTTGGCGTTCCCCAGATATCCACCGGCGATATGTTGCGCGCGGCGGTCAAGGCCGGTACATCGCTTGGTCTGGCAGCCAAGAAGATCATGGATGCCGGCGGTCTGGTCTCTGACGAGATAGTACTCGGGCTCGTCCGCGAACGGTTATCTGATCCCGATTGTGCCAGCGGATTCATCCTGGACGGCTTTCCCCGTACGATACCCCAGGCCGAGGCTTTAATGGCGTTGCTTGGTGAGTTGGGGCGCTCGATTGATCACGTTATTTCTCTGGATGTTGAAAGTCGGGAAATTGTTGCCAGGCTTTCCGGGCGTCGCGCCTGTTCTTCCTGCGGCAAAGGGTATCATGTGATTTATGACCCGCCCCGTGCGGCCGGTGTTTGTGATGTGTGCGGCGCAGATCTGATGCAGCGTGATGATGATCGTGAAGAAACGGTTCTGAATAGATTGTCGGTCTATGAAAGCCAGACTTCACCGTTGAAAACGTTTTTTGAAAACCGCGGGTTGTTGAGGCATGTGGCCGGCAATGGCTCGATTCAGGATATTCAATCACAGATTTGTCGGATCGTTGACGGAAGAACATCTGGTGATCATTCTTAAGTCTCAACGCGAGATTGAAAGGATGAAGACAGCTTGCAGGATCGTCAGTGAAATTCTGCTGCTACTGAAAGAGTCGGTAAAACCAGGAGTGACGACCCTCGAACTCGACGAAATGGCTGTCAGGGAGTCCCGTAAACGGAATGCCCGGCCCGCCTTCAAAGGTTACCATTCGTACCCGAGCGCGCTATGCTGTTCGCCGAATGATCAGGTTGTCCATGGTATACCGACTGCGGCGCCGCTAAAGTCGGGCGACATAATCAGCCTTGATTTTGGTATCTACTACGATGAGTATTACGGTGACGCTGCTGTTACGCTCCCGGTCGGTCCGGTGTCACCTGCAGCAAACGCACTGATCGCTGCAACAGAAGCCTCTTTGTATGCCGGAATTGAAAAGGCGGTCCCCGGCGGCAGGCTGTTCGACATCTCATCAGCCATTCAGCAGTATGTCGAGTCACGCGGTTTTTCAGTTGTACGCGATTTTGTAGGACATGGTATTGGCCGTGATCTCCACGAGGAACCGCAGGTTCCCAATTACGGCAGAGCCGGTTCCGGAGTCAAGCTCAAGGCAGGTATGGTGCTTGCTATTGAGCCGATGATTAATCAGAAGTCCCATCAGGTACATGTGCTCGACGACGGCTGGACAGTGGTGACCTGTGACGGCGGATTGTCAGCCCACTTTGAGCATACGGTGGCGATTACCGAAAAAGGTCCGCAAATACTTACGCAGCATTAGGCATGGCTGCAGCAGGGGAGTTATATGAAAGTACGTGCATCGGTTAAAAAAATTTGTGACAAATGCAAAATCATCAAGCGCAAGGGTGTTGTCCGGGTTATCTGCGACATCCCCAAACATTCACAACGTCAGGGCTGAGCAATAAAAGGAGGACGTTCAATTGGCACGCATCGCAGGTATTGACTTACCCAAAAACAAGCGGATAGTCGTTGCTCTTACCTATATCTATGGTATCGGCAGCTCAACAGCGGAATCCATTCTTGCGGCCACCAAGGTTGATCCCTCAACCCGGACCGACAAACTGACCGAGGCTGAAGTTTCCCGTCTTCGTGATGAAATCGATCGTAACTGCAAAGTGGAAGGTGATCTTCGTCGCGAGATTTCAATGAACATCAAGCGGTTGATGGATCTGGGCTGCTATCGCGGGTTGCGCCACAGGAAAGGTCTTCCGGTCAACGGTCAGCGTACCAAGACGAATGCCCGTACTCGTAAAGGTCCTGCCCGTACCGTTGCTGGTAAGAAGAAATAATACATTTTAGCTCTGGAGAATTCGAATGGCCAGTCCCGCGAAGAAAGTTGTCCGCAAGAAGAAAGAACGTAAAAACATATCGAATGGTGTCGCACATATTCAGGCGACATTCAATAATACGATTATAACCATTACTGACCCGGTCGGCAATGTGATCGCTTGGTCGACAGCCGGTGCCAAGGGCTTCAAAGGTTCGCGCAAGAGTACGCCTTTTGCGGCGCAGATTGCTGCGGAAGACTGTGCAAAAAAGGCTCAGGAACACGGCATGAGGACCCTTGAGGTGTATGTGAAAGGGCCTGGCTCCGGTCGTGAATCTGCCCTGCGCGCATTGCAGGCTGCCGGTTTTGCTGTCAGTTTCATCAAGGATGTGACACCAATTCCGCATAACGGCTGCCGTCCCCCCAAAAGAAGAAGAGTGTAATTCGCGTTAACCATATCAAGGAGGTTTTCATTGGCTCGGTATACAGGACCTTCATGCCGTTTGTGCAGAAGAGAAAACATGGAGTTATTTTTAAAAGGGGAGCGCTGCTACACTGACAAGTGTGCCATCAAGCGCCGCAACTACCCCCCCGGCCAACACGGCCAGTCGCGATCAAAAACATCTGATTATGGCGTTCAGCTGCGTGAGAAGCAGAAAGTCAGAAGGATATACGGACTGCTTGAGAAGCAGTTCCGCGGCTATTTCCAGGAAGCAGACCGCATGAAAGGCGTTACAGGTGAGAACCTCTTGTCGCTCCTCGAGCGCCGCCTTGACAATGTTGTCTACCGTCTCGGGTTTGCCACGTCCCGTACCGAGTCACGCCAACTTGTGCGTCACGGCCATTTTACCCTCAACGGCCGCAAGGTCAATATCCCCTCGATCCAGCTCAAGCAGGGTGACGTGATTGAACTGCGCGAAAAGAGCCGTAAAATCGTCGCCATCAATGATTCTCTGGAAGCGGTTGTGCGTCGCGGTATTCCCCAGTGGCTCGACCTGCAGCGCGACGTGTTCAAGGGCGCTCTCAAGGCATTGCCGCTGCGGGAGGATATCACGACACCGATTCAGGAACAGCTGATTGTCGAACTTTACTCCAAGTAATTCCTGCAGACCGGGTTTTACGAGTATACAGCCGGACCATATCCTCCGGAGGAGGTTGTAATGTATAAAAATTGGCGCGAGCTTATCAGGCCAAAGCAGCTTCAGGTAGAGAAAGATTCACTTTCAAATACATACGGCAAATTTTTTGCCGAACCCTTTGAGCGCGGTTTTGGAACAACCCTCGGCAACTCCCTCAGGAGAATATTGCTTTCATCTCTGCAGGGTGCTGCCATCACATCGGTACGCATCAAGGGCGTCCTCCACGAGTTTTCCGCAATCCAGGGTGTTACCGAGGATGTGACTGACATCATTCTCAACCTCAAAGGGGTGCGGCTCAAACTACACAATACCGATCAGGCAACTATCCGGATCGTTCACAAGGGTGAAGGGCGGATTTCTGCCGGTGATATTCTCGTCGGCCATGCTGTCGAAGTGATGAACCCGGATCACCATATCGTTACCTGCGGCAAGGATGCGAATCTGGAAGTCGAGATGACCGTGCGGATGGGCAAGGGGTATGTTTCTGCCGATCGTAACCGTGACGAAAAGGCGCCGGTCGGGACAATTCCGATTGACGCGATTTACTCGCCGATCAAAAAGGTTAATTTTACTGTGTCAAACGCCCGTGTAGGGCAGATGACCGACTATGACAAGCTGACTCTTGAGGTGTGGACCGATGGCAGCGTCAAGCCTGAAGATGCCGTTGCATACGCTGCAAAAATAATGAAGGAGCAGTTGACCATCTTTATCAATTTCGATGAGGAAATCGAACCGCAGCAGTTCGATGAATCTCTGGAAGACAAGGATAAGGTCAATGAAAATCTCTATCGCACGGTGGAAGAACTCGAGCTTTCGGTCCGTTCAGCGAACTGCCTCAAGAATGCAGGCATTAAATTGATTGGTGAACTCGTCTCCAAAACCGAGGCTGAAATGCTTAAAACCCAGAATTTCGGCCGCAAGTCTCTCAATGAGATCAAGGATATCCTGAACGACATGGGGCTGACCTTCGGTATGAAGCTGGATGGTTTTCCTGACCAGGAGATCATGCGCCGCCTGCGGGGAGAGCAGAAAGAAGAAGAGTAATTCCGGACGTCCGTTCCGGTTGAGAAAGGGAGAAGTGCTATGCGTCACAATAAAGCAGGCAGAAGACTCGGCAGGACAACAAGTCATCGCGAAGCGATGTTCCGTAATATGGTAACGTCGCTGCTGAACCACGAAAAAATTACGACGACTGATGCAAAGGCCAAGGAGATCCGTTCAGTGGCCGAGAAGATGATTACGCTCGGCAAGCGCGGAGATCTGCACGCAGTTCGCCAGGCTGCTTCCTATATCAGAGAAAAGTCGACGGTCACCAAGCTGTTTTCGACCATTGCCCCCCGTTATAAGGATCGCCCCGGCGGATATACCCGTATAATCAAGCTTGGTATGCGCCAGGGGGACGCGGCGTCAATGTCGATTATCGAACTGGTTGAAGAAGAGATGAAGCCGAAGAAGAGCCGCCAGAAGCCTGCAACGGTTTCCGCGCCGGCTGTGGCACCGGTTGTTCCGGTTGTTTCCGAATCAACAGCCGTGGAAGAGCCGGCTGAATTCCAGACAAAGGCAGATGATGTGGCCGAGGCTTGTGAAGCGAAAGCGGATTAGCCGGACAGGAATTAGTCTGTGATTGTCACTCCAGGGGCGTGGATACCGCAAGTATCCCGCCTCTTTTTTTATGTAATCAGGTCAACAACCATCCCCTTGATACCGATGACACGGGCGGTAATAGCCAGGTTGTCGTGCTGTTCCTGGATGATCAGGCGGTAGAGCCGATCTGCCTCATGGTTGATTACGGTGATCTGTTCGAAGTAGCGAGGATTCTGGGGGGTGCCGCCAAACTTTTCGAGCCGGTATGCCTCCGCTGTGATCCTGCGTGCCAGGCGGCTCAAGGCCTCACGAAAACGGGTAAAGTTCTGCAGTGTCGGCTCTTCAGAAAGTCTTTCCCCGGTTTGATCGATTTCCGTGCGGAGGAGATTGATTTCTTCCTGATAGCGTTCATCGGATTGTTCCTGTCGGGACAGTTCACCGGCAAAGACGCCCGGCAGAGTGCTCCCCTTGCCGGAATTTGCTGGCCGGGATCCGGAAACCGCCCCGGAAGCGTTTGCTGATGATGGTGTGCGAATCCGCATGCTATGGCTCCACGAATGGTTGACACTAGTCATACCACAGAGTGACCATCGGAGGCAATTGAAGCAAAAATGCAACAATCGCGTTTGCAAGGGCTGTTTCCTGTGGTATGCTGGCGACCGCATCGTAGCGCGCTGACAATTATAAAACTGGAACCAACTGATATGAAAATGGTTTTGCCTTGGCGCAGTCATCCCATTCCTTGCGGGAGCAGCCCTGAATGCAGTCCCTGATCAGTCCTGAAGAACGCAGGAAGAGGATCAAGGAAGCACTGATCATTGTGCTTTCGATTATTCTGATCGTGCTGTTGACACGGACCGAAATCCAGCTGACCCAGATGTCGGCCTCTGCGGCGCTTGGCAGTAACATCGTAATCTTCGCAATAATCAATCTGGTGGTCCTGCTCGTTATCCTTCTTGTGTATCTTGTAAGCCGCAATATCGTCAAACTGTTTGTTGAAAGCCGCTCCAATCCGTTTGCCAAACGCCTGCGAACCAAGCTGGTCCTTTCGTTTGTTGGTCTTTCACTGGTTCCGACCATGCTGCTGTTCTTTGCCGCAGCCGGGTTTATCAACAATACGGTGCATAACTGGTTCAATACCCAGGTGGAGACCTCTTTAAGCGAATCACTGGAGGTCGCCCAGACCTACTACAAGAATTCGGCATCGAATGCCCTCTATTATGGTCGGCAGATCAGCGGGTTCATTCGGTCTGAAAAGCTGCTCAATGAGGCAAATCTTCCGAAGCTTAAGGAGCTGATCCGCCAAAAGCAGAAGGAATATAACCTGGGAGTGGTTGAGGTCTATTCCGCCCAGCGGGAAGAGTTGGTGCGGGCTTCGAACCCTGATGTCCCAAAGGGTGAGTTCACACGCCCGGATTCCGATGATATCAACAAGGGCCTGGCCGGCACCGAATTGACCCGTATCAACCAGGCCGGCAAGGCTGACCTGATCCGGGGCATCGTGCCTGTCCGTTCGACCTGGAATGAATCTGATGTGGTCGGCGTGGTGGTCGTCAACTATTACGTGCCCTATTCGCTGGTCAGCAAAATGAAGGAAATCAGCGATTCCTATCATGAGTTCAGACAGCTGAAGGTCATGAAAAATCCGATCAGAGCCGGGTATATCATCACCCTGTTTCTGATTACGGCTGTGATCATCTTTCTGGCCTACTGGATGGGCGTCTATCTGGCAAACAGCATGACCCGCCCGGTTCAGGAGCTTGTTGATGCGACCGGCGCTGTTGCTGACGGCAATCTTGATGTGCGGATTGAATCCTATGCGGCAGATGAAATCGGCATGCTGGTCCAGTCGTTCAATCGGATGACTGAAGACCTTCAATCAAAGCAACTGGCGTTGAATACTTCAAATCAGGAGCTGACCCGGATCAATCTCGAAATCGAGCAGCGCCGGCGTTATATGGAAATCGTACTGCGCAACGTGGCGGCTGGCGTCATATCGGTTGACCGTGACGGAGTAATCAAAACCATTAATACTTCTGCCGAGCGGCTTCTCAATGCCAGTCCGGGGCGGGTGCTGGGACGTAATTTCCGTGAATTGCTTGCTGAAAAACATCTTGAAATCGTCAAGGAGACGTTTCAGGAGCTTGTCGCCTCCCGTCAGGATACGATCAGCCGCCAGGTTTTCATTGATCTGCGCGGAAATCGCCTGGCGCTGCACCTCCATCTGACGGTTTTGCGTGATGAGGGGGGCGAAGTGCTCGGTACGGTGCTGGTGCTTGATGATATGACCCAGATGATCAAGGGGCAGAGGATGGCGGCCTGGCGCGAGGTCGCGCGGCGGATCGCCCACGAGATAAAGAACCCCCTTACACCGATTCAGCTGTCAGCCCAGCGGCTGCGCAAGCGCTACCTTGATCGATTCAGCGGTGATGAGACGATTTTTGACGAATGCACGAGGATGATCATCAGTTCGGTTGAAGAATTGAAGACACTGGTCAATGAGTTTTCCAATTTTGCCCGTATGCCAGCCAGTCAGCCGGAGCCGAATGATCTGAATGTACTGATTCGCGAAACATTGACCCTCTATCAGGAGGCCCACCGCACGGTTGATTTCTGTTTTAAGCCGGAAGAGGAACTCCCGCAGCTGAAAATTGACCGGGACCAGATCAAGCGGGCACTGATCAATCTGCTTGAGAATGCGGTCGCCGCCATGGAGGGGAAGGGGGAAATCGTAATCGGCACGGCATATAACGCAGAATTGAAAATGGCTTCTTTCACGGTGGCCGATAACGGGCCCGGCGTCCCGGCAGAGGATAAGCCGAGGCTTTTTGAACCCTACTTTTCAACGAAAAAAACCGGAACCGGGCTCGGGCTGGCGATTGTCAGCAGTATTGTCAGCGATCATAACGGTTTTGTCAGGGTTCGTGACAATAAACCAAGGGGCGCATGTTTCGTGGTTGAACTCCCTGCCGGGTAGTCTCAATCCCCGGCACGATGCTCCCTGTGGTGCCTTGTCTACAACCGCTCAGCTTACACGTCAGCATATCCCGAGGCCCCATTTCATGGGGAACAGGGATTATTCTTGATCTGGAATTGCAACAAGCCGGCCCGTTTGGCAGATGCCGGTTCACGAGAGGAAACAGAGCATGTCAAAAACAATACTGATCGTTGATGATGAAAAGGATATCCGGATATCCCTGGCCGGGATTCTGGAGGATGAGGGGTATCATATCGTTTCTGTCGCCGGGGGAGAGGAAGCCCTGGAGGCCGCCCGCAACGATCTGCCTGACCTGGTGCTGCTCGATATATGGATGCCCGGTATGGACGGGTTGGCGGTCCTCGAAAAGCTGAAGTCACTTTTCCCCCAGGTTACGGTGATTATGATATCAGGGCACGGCACAATT
>DCNF01000052.1:0-4389 GCA_002322035.1 Geobacter sp. UBA1603 | reverse complement strand
TTCGTGATAACGGAACTGAAAGGGCAGATCATGAGAGCTGCCCCGACTGCCGCGTCAGTCCTGATTACCGGTGAAAACGGGACCGGCAAGGAATTGGTGGCACGTTCGATACATTATTACAGCACGCGGCGTGATCGGCCTTTCGTTGCCATCAATTGCGCGGCCATCCCCGAGGAGTTGATCGAAAGCGAGCTGTTCGGGCATGAAAAGGGTGCGTTTACCGGCGCACTGTCCCAGAAGAAGGGGAAGTTCGATCTTGCCGATGGCGGCACGTTGTTCCTTGACGAAATTGCTGATATGTCGCTGCGGACCCAGGCCAAAATCCTGCGCATAATTCAGGAGCGGACGTTCGAGCGGGTCGGTGGAACGCGTCAGGTGCAGGTTGATGTCAGGATCGTTGCTGCAACCAACAAAACCCTGGAGGATGAGATCCGGCAGGGGCGTTTCCGGGAGGACCTCTTCTACCGCCTTAATGTGGTCCCATTCAGGGTCCCGGCACTGCGTGAGCGCCGCGGCGATATTCCGCTTCTGGTTCAGCACTTTATCAGCCAGTTCTACAGCCGTGAGGGGCGTGAACCCAAAGCCTTCACCGCCAATGCGCTGGAACTGCTCAAAGAGTACAGCTGGCCTGGTAACGTGAGAGAGTTGAAAAATATTGTCGAACGAATCCTGATAATGACGCCGGGCTTGACAATCACCCCTATTGATATTCCCGCCCTGGTGATCGACGGTTCGTCTCTGCCGGCAGGAAACCACCGGGAAGAGGCTCCCACTGTCGGAACGCTCCGGGAGGCCCGTGAGGAGTTCGAGCGTGATTTCATAATGCAGAAACTGGAAGAAAACGACTGGAATATCTCCCGGACTGCCGAAGTGATCGAGCTTGAACGGAGCAATCTGCACCGCAAAATAAAAAGCTACGGTATTGACATCAAAAAGTAGCCGGAGGCACTGAGTCCGTGAAGTTCATGTTCAGGAGACCGATCATAGCGACTGTTCTGGCCGCAATGGCAGTCTGCCTTGGGATCATTGCTGTTTCCCGCTGGCAGCAGGCCGGAACATCGTCTCGCCGGACTGACGGGTCGTATCTGCAGCTGTTGCGTGATGCCCATCGCGCGGTGACAGCGGCGTATGTCGAAAAGCCCGATGGGAAAAAGCTGGTGCAGAGCATGGTCGACGGTATGCTGGCAGCGCTTGACCCCCACAGCGCTTATCTTCCGCCAGAGCCGTACCATGAAATGGAAATCCAGATGTCAGGCGCATTTGGCGGCGTCGGTATCGAGTTGGGAATGCGTGAAAATCGATTGGTGGTCATCGCACCGATTGAGGATACCCCGGCTTTCCGTGCCGGCATACAGGCTGACGATCATATCTGGAAAATTGACGGGGTCTCGACGCGCGGCATGAGTATAAACGCAGCAGTCAAGCGGATGCGCGGCGAAAAGGGGACTCCGGTCTCCTTGAGCATCCTGCGTAACAGCATAACCGCGCCGATTGTCTTTAATCTGGTGCGTGACACCATCAGGCTCAAAAGCCTCCGTTCACGAACAATCAAGCCCGGTTATGGTTTCATCAGGATCAGCCAGTTTCAGGAACGGACCGGCAGCGAATTCCGCCAGGCCCTGAAGGACCTGCATGCTGCGCAGCCGGATGGGCAGTTGCAGGGTTTGATAATCGATCTGCGATACAACCCGGGGGGGCTTCTGCAGGCGGCCGTTGATGTGGCCAACTGTTTTATCGGGGACGATGCCTCACAGACGGTTATCGTATCAATGAAGGGGCGGACACAGGAGGCAAGCAGGGTTTTCCATGCCACGCTGGGGGAAAAGGAGCCTCGCTATCCGATTGCTGTCCTGATGAACGGTGGGAGTGCGAGTGCGTCGGAAATTGTCGCTGGAGCCCTGCAGGATCATAAACGTGGGCTTGTCGTCGGTTCTCAGAGCTTTGGCAAGGGATCGGTGCAGTCCATCTTCCCGCTTAAGGATAATGGTGCCCTTAAACTGACCACGGCACGCTATTACACACCGAGTGGGCGCTCCATCCAGGCGAAAGGGATTGCGCCTGATATCGCTGTCGGTACGAAAGAACCTGTGGTACCAGTATCCGGGAAGAAAAAGGGGATTGATTTCGCTGAAAAGGACCTTGATAACCGTTTGTCAGCAGTTCCGACAGCTGGCGCCGAGCGGGAGGGAAAACCATCGCCTGCTCCGGATACAACGGTTGCGCCCCATGGGAACCGTGAACCGGATCTGATCAAAGATTATCAGCTCAAGCGTGCACTGGATTTGCTCCAGTCGCTGGTGGCTGTAAGGGAGCAAGGTTACCTGAAGGGCCGCTAGATCGGGGGATTGTTCAGGAAAGTCCGCGATTCCTGAATATGCGCATCAAAAGTACCCCAAGAATCGACAGGCCGACCCCGGCGCACAGCAGCAGATAGCCAATGGTGTGGCCTTCGCCCAACCCCCAGAGATCCCGGCCTTTCATTAAAAAAATCAGGCCGACTCCACTGAATGTGCCGATGCCGCCGATGATATAAAGGCCGAGTGCCAGCAGCCCGAGCCCCATTCCCTGCATGTTTGCCATTGATGCACCCTCCGGATTGTTCTGTCAGTCGAGTCTTTCGGCGTTTTGCAAGAGGCTCAATCGTTGAGGAACTCCTGCAGTTTCCTGCCTATATCCGCTTCGCGCATCAGCGATTCGCCGATCAGGAATGCCCTGGCGCCATCCTGTTGAAGGCGAACAATGTCACTCCGGCTGTTGATGCCGCTCTCGGCCACCAGAAGGCGATCCGGCGGCATCATGCCAGCCAGCCGCGACGTTGTCCCCATGTCGGTCACAAATGTTTTCAAGTTTCGGTTGTTGACGCCGATAACGGTGCAGTCGGTCTTGAGCGCCGTCCCCATCTCCGCCTCGTCATGAACCTCCAAGAGCANNAACGTGCGCAGGTTGCGATTGTTGATGCCGACCAGCGGCGTATCCAATTGCAGGGCCAGATCCAGTTCATCGCCGTTATGGACTTCCACCAGCACCGCCATGCCCAGGTCATGGGCAATGGTTTCCAGCTCGCGCATGCGCGGCAGGCTGAGCGCCGCGGCGATCAGCAGGATGCAATCCGCGCCCATCGTACGAGCTTCATAGACCTGATAGGGGTCGATCATGAAATCCTTGCGCAGCACCGGCAGCTCGCAGGCGGCACGGGCCTCTTGCAGGTAGGCGGTCGCGCCCTGGAAGAAGCGCTCGTCGGTCAGCACCGACAGGCAGGTGGCGCCGTTGTCCTGGTAGATCTCGGCGATCTCCAGCGGATCAAAATCAGGGCGGATCACCCCCTTGCTCGGGGAACCCTTTTTTACTTCGGCGATGATGGCGGTCCAGTCAGACTGGGCCGCCTCACGCAGATGCCGCTCAAAACCGCGCGGGGTGTCCTCCAGGTCGGCGATCCGGGATTTCAGCTCTGCTATTGATGTCGCCGCCTTGGCTGTGGCCACTTCCTCTCTTTTGTGGGCAATAATTTTCTTCAGGATGTCTGGAGTGTCGGACGTCATAATGTGATCTTTCTGTGCAAGTGAAAAAAATCAGGGAATATGTGACCTGTGATGTTTGGCACATCTTTCAGGGAATGGACTCGCAAGGGGCAGAATCAACCCTGATTGGTCAGCTGCGCCAGTTTCTCAATCTGCCCCAGCGCCCGACCCGAGTCGATAGCCTTGGCGGCCAGGGCGATGCCGGCGGTCGGATTGGCTGCCTTGCCGGCTGCCACCAGGGCATAGGCGGCGTTCAAGAGTACTATCTCCCGGCGCGGCCCCTGCTCGCCTTTGAGGATCGCTTTGACGATCTCGGCATTGGCGGCGGCATCGCCCCCTTTCAGGTCAGCCATGGCACAGCGGGTGAGGCCGAATTGCTCCGGTGCGATGGTGCCGAGCGTGACGCCGGAAGGTCTAACCTCGGCCACCAGGGTCTCGCCGGTGAGGGTGATTTCGTCCATGCCGTCACTGCCGTTGACGACAAAACCGTGCCGACAGCCGAGCTTGTGCAGCACGCCGGCCAGTGTTTCCACCAGATCGGCCCGATAGACCCCCATGACCTGGCAATCGGCGCCGGCCGGGTTTGTGAGGGGGCCGAGGATGTTGAAGATGGTGCGGATGCCGATCTCGCGCCGTGGTCCGATGGCGTGTTTCATGGCCCCGTGCAGGGCCGGGGCGAAGAGGAAGCCGACGCCGATTTCGTTGATGCATTTTTCGACGATGTCAGGTTTTACATCCAGGCTGACGCCCAGTTTTTCGAGCACGTCGGCGCTGCCGCAGAGGGAAGACACCGAGCGGTTGCCGTGCTTGGCCACGGTCACGCCGGCGCCGGCCACCACGAAGGCGGCGGTGGTGGAGATGTTGAAGGTGT
>DCNF01000085.1 GCA_002322035.1 Geobacter sp. UBA1603 | reverse complement strand
TTGCAGTCACCCTGTGTGCGGCAGTGTGCCGCCGCCGGCTGAAAAAGGTGATATGAGCGGTCATGGGGAAAGGGGCACAACAGAACGCACCGGACGAGCATCGATTGCAGCGAGGTATTGAGCAGCATCCTTAAATAACAAGGAATACCCATTACAACGATAATTATATTTGACATTTTGTGCTGATATGTAAATAATAATTATCACTATGAGCAAGAGAACCGTTACAATCTATCCGTCTTCGGCAAAAGAACTCGAAGCATTGGGGCAGCGTCTCAAGGATGCACGGCTGCGCCGCCGTTTTTCCATGGAGACGGTCTGTGCCAGAGCGGATATATCTCGTCCCACCCTCTACAAGGTGGAGAATGGCGACCCGTCCGTTGCCATGGGGATTTACGTACAGGTGCTGCGTGTCCTGGGGTTGGTAGGCGATCTGGGCTTGATCGCCAGAGAGGATACGCTGGGTCGGCGCCTCCAGGATGAAGCACTGCCACACCGTAAACGGGCGCCAAAGAAGACGCAGCAAATGGGTGGCTCACATGGCTAAGGTACAAGGCGAGAATATCTGGGTCTGGCTTGACGATCCATCATTCGGCCCCTTGCAGCGGATTGGTACACTGTCCCGTGGCGACCGGGGCAGCGTACGTTTTGCCTATGAGCCGACCTGGCTGAAGAAAGCCCATGCTTTCCCCCTTGATCCGGAACTGGATTTAACAGCCGGCGAGTTCTATCCCGGCAATGCCAACTTCGGGGTCTTCATGGATTCCTGCCCCGACCGGTGGGGGCAAGTCTTGATGAAACGGAGGGAGACGGTCGAGGCCCGGGAGCAAGGGCGCGCACCGAGAAATCTCGGAGCATGGGAGTTTCTGCTGGGAGTCCAGGACTGTACCCGCATGGGGACACTCCGGTTCAGCCACCCGGACGCAGAAGTCTTTCTTGCCGATGAAGCACGTTCGGCACCGCCGGTTGCCCGGATTGCCGAACTGCAGGCCGTGGCCTTTGAGTTAACCAGGAAGAAGCAGGATGATCTGGACAAGATCAGGGAGTGGCTGAAGGTTCTGGTTGCACCCGGTTCATCGCTTGGCGGCGCCCGCCCAAAAGCCAATCTGGTGGACGAGGACGGTAGTCTCTGGATCGCCAAGTTCCCGTCAGCCGATGATGATTACGATGTCGCACTCTGGGAAATGCTGCTGCAGGAGCTTGCCAAGGAGTGCGGGATCACCGTTCCCGCTTCCCGTCTCATGCAGATCGGTGGCGGCTATCACACCTTCATGGTGAAACGATTCGACCGGGATGGTGCTGCAAGACGCTTCTTTGCGTCAGCCATGACCATGACCGGACATCAGGATACCGATGATGCCAGTTATCTGGAGCTGGCCGAGTTTATAGCCACCTGGGGTGAGCCGGATTATATCACCCGTGACCTCACGGAGCTTTTCACCAGAGTTGTCTTCAATGTTGCCACCGCCAACCGTGACGACCATCTCCGCAATCACGGTTTCATGAGGTCTCCTGCTGGCTGGCGCCTTGCCCCTGCCTTTGATATGAACCCGTCATTCAAAAAGGATGAACACGCCCTGGCTCTGGATCTTTATACCCGGCAACCGGATATGACTGTAGTGATGGAAACGGCGGAATACTATCGTCTCGGATTGGATCAGGCAAAGAAGATTGTCAGCCGGGTCGGCACGATTGTCGGTGGTTGGAAGGCTCATGCAAGGAGATTGGGGCTGTCATCACACGAGATTGTCGAAGCTGAGCACCTTTTCTCTTACACCGCCGCCGGCTGAAAAAGGTGATATGAGCGGTCATAACGAAGCAGCACTCCAGAACTATCTCCAGAAGGCGGACCGGGCGTTCAGGGATAACAAGCCTGGCGAAGCCTATCACATTCTCAGGCGTGGCTTGAAGGCGGCGCCCGATCACCCGCTGTTACTTCTCAGATCAGGGAACGCGGCCTATCTGCTCGGATTGCGGCAGGCTGCCGAAAGCTTTTTTATCAAAGCGATTGATGCTGCACCAGGCATGGGTGAAGCTCACAACAATCTCGGCAAACTGTTCCTTGAAGAGGGGCGTATTGATGATGCGATCGTACGATTACAGTGCGCTGCCCGGTGCCTTCCCCACTCCCCGCTCCCCCTGATTGCGCTGTCATCGGCATTTTTGAAGCTCTCCCGTTTCAATGAGGCTGAACATTCCTGCCGGGAAGCGATCAAAAGATCCCCCAACTCTGCCACCGCCCACTATAATCTGGCACTGATACTCCTGGCGCAGGGGCGCTTCGAAGAGGGGTGGCAGGAGTATGAATGGCGCTGGGACAGTGCCGAGTTTCCAACAAAACGACGTGAATTTGCAGTCCCGATCTGGGAGGGAGGGCGGCTGGAGGGGATAAGTATTCTGGTTCATGCCGAACAGGGCTTGGGAGACACCATCCAGTACGCCCGTTTTATCCAGGTTCTGGCCGAACGGACAGGGGCAACAGTACATGTTGCCTGTCATCCTGAACTGGTTGCGTTGCTGTCAACCCTTACGAATGTTTCCACCGTTATCCCTTTTTCGCAGATTGCCAACAGCAGAGCAGACCGCCATGTGCCGCTTATATCGCTTCCCTATCTGCTTGATATAATTATGGATATGGTACCGCAGGAACCGTATCTCGGCATTGACCCGGAGCGGTCGGAATACTGGAGGGAACTGCTGCAGGGGGATCAGAGCTTTAAAATCGGAATCGCGTGGGACGGAAAGAAAATACCTGACCCCTTCCGATCATGCCCTCTGGAAGAACTGGAGCCGCTTTTTCGGCGGCCGGGAGCGACATTCCATTCGCTGCAGGTGGGAGATGCCTCACGGCAGATACGGACATGCGGCAGCGGGATAACGTTACGCGATCACTCCACCTCAATCACCTGCTTTGCCGATACGGCGGCATTAATCGGCTGCCTGGACCTGGTTATATCGATTGATACATCGGTGGCCCATTGTGCGGGCGCCCTGGGCAAAGAGACCTGGATGATGCTCCCCTGCTATCCCGATTGGCGTTGGATGCTGCCTGGTGAGGAGAAAACGGTCTGGTATCCGTCTGTGAGAATTTTTCGCCAACACAAGCACAACAGCTGGGACAATGTTGTTTCAAGCATAGCGTCAGCGCTTGAAAACCGCATGCAGTGCAGCTCTACCCCTTCAGAACGTTGAGCATCTTGTCGGCCACGTCTTTGCCGCTGATGTTATAGTTTCCGGCGGCCAGTTGGGCGCGGATGGCCTCGACCCTTTTACGGCGGGCTGCATCGCTGTCGCTGGCCGCTTCGGAAATGGTGACGCTGTCGCTCTCGACAACAGCCGGTGAGGGTAGCGGGCCGGCCGGCTGGGGCACCGCTGTTTTCTGGGCAACGGTGGAAACGGCCGTAGAAGGTGCAAGCGTTGCATCAATTTTCATGGCAATCCTCCCGTCAGCTCTTTGCTTGCCTTTCGGCAGAACTGCCGCGAATCTTTAATTTCAGGCCGGTTCACCCTGAATGAAGCGCCGGTACATCTGGTCGGTCCCTTTGATGTGGCAGATCAGCCAGTCAACCAGAAAATCGAGGGTTTCCTGCCCCAGTGCCTCACCATCCAGAAATTCTATCTGGATCGTTTTCAGGCGGTTGACAAATTGGTCATGCTCCTGACGGTGGCTGGCATAGTGCGGGAAACGGCAGGAAAGCATCAGCCGCTCCTCTTCCGAAAAATGCTCCAGTACATACAGGATCAATTTCTGGAAAATTTCATCGATGACACGATCGGTTTCATTTTTCTGCAGAGCATCATGGAGCATGTTGATCATGTCGATCAGCCCTTTATGCTGCTCATCGATTACCGGAATATTCAGTGCGATACTGTCGTCCCATTCAAAGATAGCCATGCTGGTTACCTCCCCGGTTCCTTATGTGTTGTCAGATCAAGTTCCTTAACGGTGCCAAAGCTGCTGAGCGGTTTGTCAAACTGCTCGCTGTTGCCGATCACCACCAGTTTGAAAGCCTCGGGCTTGAGATAGCGCCGGGCCGCCGCCAGTACATCGGCACTACTGACGGCGGCGATCCGCTCGCGGTAGCGGTCCAGGTAGTCGGGGCGGTATCCGTAGAACTCAAGCCGGGCACGCTGGGTGACGATTGACGAGGGGCTGGTGAAGCCAAACATGAATGAATTGATGATGTATTCCTTGGCCAGTTTCAATTCCTGATCGGTCACCGGCTCTCTGGTCATGTCGGCAATCAGCTTCTGCATCAGACCAATCGTTTTGGCGGTTGATTCGGCCTTGGTTTCGGTCTCGGCAATGAAGGTTCCGGTGTAGAGCCGGCCGATATCGAAGTGGCTGTCCACGTTGTAGGCCAGTCCCTGGTTTGTGCGAATTTCCATGGTCAGGCGCGACGTAAAGCTACCTCCCAATATGTAGTCTAGTATCCGTACCGCGTGGAGGTCGGGAGCATCTTTGGTCAGCCCCAGGTGTCCCATGCGGATGACCGACTGGTTGACATCCTTTTTGCCGTAGAGAACTGTAGCGGAAAATTCGGCGGGCGGCTGCGGCACCACCGGCAGGGCACGCGGTTCGGCCGCAGCCCTCTTCGGGAACAGTTCATTCAGTCGGCTCAGCATGTCATTCCGGTCGAAATCTCCTGCCACCGCCAGAAGCATATTATCGGTACGGAAGTAGCGCCGGTGGAAGTCGATCATACCCTGGCGGGTAATCGCAGCAGCAGTGGCAAACGTCGGCACGGCACCCAGCGGGTGGCTGCCGTAGATCGCCCGGGCGATCTCCCTTCCGGCGATACCTTTGGGATCGTCATTCTGGCGCCGGAGCGCCTCCACTAGCTGTTTGCGGGCGATGTCGACCCGTTTTTCTGCAAAATCAGGTTTCAAAAGCACATCGCTGAAAATAGTGAGTGTACGGCCCAGATGCTTGGTCAGGGAGGTCATCGACACGGTTCCCATGTCGCTGCCGATACCGCTTTCGACGGCAGCTGCCATGAATTCAAGCTCGTCGTCCATTACTTCTGGCGTCACGCCGCCGGCGCCACCGCTGCGCATGACGCTGCCGGTCAGGCCTGCCAGACCGGTCAGGCCAGGTGGATCGTAGATTGAACCAACATGGACCATGGCGGTAACGCTGACGATCGGCAGCTCCCGATCCTGCAGCAGGTAGACCGGCATGCCGCAGTCGAGCACCACCCGTTCGGCGCTCGGGATCTCAAAACGCAACTCCTGGAATGTCATGGTACGCGGATCAGCTTTCCGGTCAGAACCACCGGCCAGAGCTGTGGACACCTGAAGCAGCAGGAAGATGATGATCAGGAGTCGACTCATCTGGCACCCCCGTCCTGCTTGGTGATAAAGCCGACGGTGCGGTTCTGGCGGGTAAAGTAGCTGCGGGCCACCCGCTGGATATCGGCCGGGGTGACCGACGCGATTTTGGATCGATATTCAATCATATAACGCCAGCTTCCGGCAGTTGCCTCATATTCGGTCAGATTACGGGCCAATCCTCCGTTGGTACCCATACGCCGGGCTTCTTCGTATTCAATTTTGTTCAGGATCCGCTGCAGATCTCGATCAGCCACCGGCTCGGTTTTGAGCCGTTCCAGTTCGGCCAGGATTGCCTCCTCGACCTCTTTGACCGTGTGGGGCGCCCGCGGATTCGCGCTGATGATGAAAAGGTTGGGGTAACGGCTGCCGGGTGCGTCGAACACTCCGATTTCCGTGGCGATCTGGCGCTCGACAACCAGTGTGCGGTAGAACCGTGACGTCCGCCCCTGGCCCAGGATCATGCTGATCACGTCGAAGACATAGTCATCCGGAGAGGTAATCGCGGTTTTGTGAAAACCGATCATCAGGGTCGGCTCTGCCTCGGCGATCTGCTCGATCCTCCGTTCCCCCCCCTGCTTCTGCTCAACCGCAGTGACCGGCACTGGCGTCCTGCCCGGCGGGATCGATCCGAAATACCGCTCGACCAGGCGGATCACCTGATCGGCTTTGATATCGCCAACCACGGCAATAATGGCATTGTTGGGGGCATAGTAGTCGCGAAAAAACCGTTCCGCCTTGGTGCGGGTCAGGTTTTCAATATCGGACATCCAGCCGATGATCGGCTGGCCGTAGGGGTGTGCCAGATAGCTGGAGGCCAGGAATGTCTCCCACAGCTTGCTCTCGGGGTCAGCATCGTAGGAGCGGCGGCGCTCCTCCATCACGACCGAGCGCTCGGTGTAAAACTCTCGCAGCACCGCATTCTGCAGGCGGTCCGATTCGATGGCTGCCCAGAGCTCCAGCTTGTTGGAGGGGAGGCTGATCAGGTAGGTGGTGCCGTCCTTGCTGGTAAAGGCGTTATAGCCGACACCGCCGTTTTTGGCATAGAGCTCAAAAAATTCGTCTTTGACCACAAACGGTGAGGCCTGTTTCTCCAGATCAGCCAGCTGCTTTTCAAGACCAGCGATCCGCTGCCGGTCACCGGTAGCTCCCCGGGCCTTTTCAGCCGTCAGTTGCTGGGCAACCTGCTCAATCTGTTCCAGGAGAGGCTTCTCGGCAGCATAGTCCTTCGTGCCAAGGGTTGTGGTCCCCTTGAACAGCATGTGTTCCAGCAGATGGGCAATGCCCCGCTCATCGCTTCGTTCATCGGCACTGCCGACCCTGAACCTGATCCAGGCCGATACGGTCGGAGAACTGTGGCGCTCCACAACCAGCAGTTTTAAGCCGTTCTTCAGGGTGTGCTCGATAACCTTATCCTCCAGCCGCGCACGTACCGTCGGCACAGGTTCCGAAGCCCGGAGGGGGCCTGTGATGCAGACAATGAATAACACTGTTGTCCAGAATAACCTCATTGATGACCTCTTTGGCGTGTGCCGAAACCTAGAATAATGAAAATTTTATATATTTACGCGGATTTTCCTTAAAATCCCTCACCAGCACGTCCACATCCTCCACCATCCTGTTCATGCGCTCGTACAGCTCCTTGTCAGACACGAGCCGGCCGGCGGTTCCTTCACCACGCTTGATCCTGTCAGTCACCTCTTCGATGGATCTGATCGAGCTGTCAGCCCGGTTAAGGAGCGACACACCCCTGTCATAGAACTCGCGGTCGTTCAGCAGCAGGCCGATGGTGCCGTCTTTGGAGGTGATTTTTCTGTTCAGGTCGCGCACATCGTCGGCCGCCTGGTTGCTTTTGTCTGCCAGGGTAACCAGTTTGGCGTAGAGCGCCTTGTCGTAGATCAGCTTGTTGAGCGTACCGTCCGAGGCCTGGATGTCCTGCAGGGTCCGGTCGGCCCGGTTGAGAATCGCCATCATCCGCTCATAGGGTTCAGGAGAGCGGTTGAGCCGGCCAAGTGTCCCGTCACCACGGTTGATGGTGACCATCAGCTCTTTCATCTCCACTGCCAGGCGAGCCACATTGGTGTAAAGGGTCTCGTCGGTGTTGAGACGCCCCAGCGTCCCCTTGCCCTGATTGATGTTGTCGATGATGCCGTTGATCTTCTCAAAGGTGCTGCCAGCCTTCTGGACCACATCGTCCAGCTTGGCGGTCGTGGTGCCTTTCAGGCGGGTCGGCGGGGTGGTGTGATACGATGCGGAGGGGGTTATATCAACATATTTTTCCCCCATCAGGCCGCGGGTCTTGATGGTAATGCGTGAGTCAGAACCGATCTTGCGCAGCGCCTCACTATCGACCTCAAGGTCGATTTCAACGTCATTGGTCCGCTTCGGGTCGGCAAAGGTGATTTCGCTGACGATCCCCACATCAACACCGGCCAGCCATACCGGAGCGCCGTCCTTGAGGCCGAGTACATCCTCCATGACAACCGTCAACCGGCTTTTGTTGACGAACATCTTGGTCTTCTGACCCATCATGACGATGCCGATCGCCAGAAAGAGCAGGGCCAGAAAAATGAATATGCCAGCCCGCACCTGGGCCCAGCCGATTTTATTGCTCCGTTTCATGGACACACCTTGAGTTAACGTCGTATTACTGATGAACAAACAATGAGCTGTCCGTCGGCTCCAGAAACTGTTGCACTTCCGGAATGCTGCTGGCACGCATCTCCGCCTCGGTACCTTCGAACACAAGCCTGCTCTGGTGCAGGAAGGTGAAGCGCTGCGACGTGGCAAAGGCGGTCGGCAGATCGTGGGTAACCATCAGGGTCGTCTTCCCTTCGGCCTGCAGGCGCTGCATCAGGCTGACGATATTGTAGACGCCGATCGGGTCGAGGCCGGTGGTCGGCTCGTCGAAAAAAATATAGTCCGGATCGGCCGCCAGAGCCCGGGCGATCGCCACCCGCTTCTTCATGCCACCAGAAAGCTCGGCCGGATAGAGGTCGAGTGCCGGCTCAACTCCGACGAAACGCAGCTTCTCCCGCACGATATCCTCGACCTCGGCTTCCGATAACCGGCCCTCTTCGAACAGGCGGTAGCCGACATTTTCGCCGACCGTCATGGAATCGAACAGGGCTCCTCCCTGAAAGACAATGGCGATCTTCTTGCGCTGTTCGCGATAGCGTGCCTCCTTCAGGCCGGTGATGGTCAGCCCGTTAATGGAGATCGAGCCGGCCTGGGGCTCCAGCAATCCCAGGATCAGCTTAAGGATGGTTGTCTTGCCTGCACCGCTCACCCCCAGGATGGTGCGGTTTACGCCCTGTTCCAGCAGCAGGTCGAAATCGGTCAGGATGGCCCGCCCGCCAACGGTGTAGCAGACCTTCTCCATCCGTATGCACCGCCCCTCACCTGACATCAGCCCTTCAGCCCTCCCATGGCAAGGATGATACGCCACTCTTCCGCTGCCACCGGCTGCACCGACAGGCGGCTGCGGTTGACGAGCGGCATCCCCGCCAGGAGCGGGTTGCACTTGATCGACTCCAGCATAACCGGTTTCGGCATGTCGGCCCGGTAGCGCACGTCGACCATGAACCAGATCGGGTTCTGCGGTGATGCCTTGGGGTCAAAGTGCTCCCCGTCCGGATCGAGGGCCGTGAAATCCGGATACCCCTCACGGACGATATCGACGATACCGACCACGGCCGGTTCAGGGATGTTACTGTGGTAGAACAGTGCCCGGTCACCGACCTTGATGCTGTCACGCAGGAAATTGCGGGCCTGGTAGTTGCGCACCCCATCCCAGTGTTCAGTCTGCTTCGGCCGTGCCTTCAGCATATCAAAAGAAAAACAGCCCGGTTCGGTTTTCAACAGCCAGTGGTTCATGACCTACCCTACCGGAATACCACGATAAGCTTGGCTATAAAAAAATCACACATCAGTATCATGATCGACGATGCAACCACCGCCTTCTTGGCGGCATTGCCGACCCCCTCCGCACCGCCGCCGGTGGAGAGACCCACATAACAGCCGGTCATGGCGATCAGCCCGCCGAAAACCAGCGGTTTAACGATTCCTTCGACATAATCGAGCGGGACCATGAACTGGGTGAAGGCCGACAGGTACATGGTCGGGTTGATGCCGTAGCCGGCAGCTATGATATAACCGCCGAGCAGTGAGAGAACATCCGTCAGGAGGGTCAGCATCGGCATGGCCAGCAGCATGGCCTTAAGGCGCGGGGTGACGAGGCGCTGGATGATGTCGGTTCCCTCGACCCGCATGGCGTCCACCTGTTCGGTGACCATCATGGTTCCCAGCTCAGCGGTGATGGCTGACCCGACCCGGCCGGCGACCATGAGGGAAGCCAGCACAGGTCCCAACTCCTTGATCATGGTCACCGCAACCATGCCGCCTACATAACTGGTGGCGGCAAACGGCTTGAGCTGAATGATGAACTGGAGCGCCATGACCATACCGGTGAACAGCCCTGTCAAAAGGCAGATGAACAGCGACCCGAATCCGAGCCGGTCGAACTGGACGGCAAAATCACGGTAGTAGCCCGGTTTGCGGAAAATGCGGATCAGTGCTCGACCGGCAAGGGCACACCAGGCCTGCACATCGGCAAAAAAGGTCAGCGCCATCCTGTCGACGATCATGATCCCCATGGCTCAGAGCACCGCCGCAACAGCTTCGGACACTTCGTTGACAAAGCAGAATTCCAGGCTGGCGCGCACATTTTCGGGGATGTCCTCAAGGTCGTCCCGGTTACGTTCTGGGGCCACAATGGTTGTCACTCCGGCCCGATGGGCCGCCAGCACCTTTTCCTTCAAACCGCCAATGGCAAGCACCCGGCCGGTAAGCGTTATCTCGCCGGTCATGGCCACGGTTCGGCGGGCCGGCTGCTCGGTCAGCAGCGACACCAGCGCCGTGACCATGGTGATACCGGCCGAGGGTCCATCCTTGGGGATTGCGCCGGACGGGACATGGATATGGATGCTTCTGTCCCTGAACGACTCAAGGCCGATTCCGAATTGGCCGGCGTGGGCCTCCACATAGGAAAGAGCCGCCCGGGCCGATTCCTTCATCACCTCGCCCAGCGATCCGGTCAGGATCAGTTCCGCTTTGCCCGGCATGGAGGTGGCTTCCACAAAAAGTATGTCGCCGCCGCTTTCGGTCCAGGCCATGCCTGTCACCACGCCCACCCGGTCTTGTTCCGCCGCCACTTCGTTATGGAATTTACGGGGGCCGAGCAGTTCGATGACCGTCTCGGGGCTGATGGCCGTGCGCGGCTCTTTTTTCTGGGTTATCTCCTTGGCCACTTTGCGGCAGACCGATGCGATCGTCCTCTGGAGGTNNGGTTGCGCACTCCGGCTTCACGGGTGTAGTCGCTGATTATCTTCAGAAGCGCCTCATCACTGAACTCGGGCGGGGTTTTCTCCAGACCGTTCTCCTCGATCTCGCGGCGAATGATGAAATTGCGGGCGATATGCAGTTTTTCCTCGGTACTGTAGCCGGCCAGCCGGATCAC
>DCNF01000086.1:28480-49467 GCA_002322035.1 Geobacter sp. UBA1603 | reverse complement strand
GGTCGGGTGACTATTTCGGCCCCAGGGCCTCTTCAATTTTTTTAAGATCAAATCCTTCGATGATCCGTCCGTTGATCATAAATGTTGGGGTTGAATCGACCCTGGCTTTCCGGGCTATGGATTTGTGTTCTTCCTGGAGTTTTACCCCCCGGGGAGTGATCCCGTCAATGATGACCTGCGAATCAAAGCGTCCGCCCATGACCTCATGGTATGCTTTTGCCTTGTCGGCCTGGGACAGGACATACTGGGCTTTTTCTTTTGCTTTTGGATGCCGTGGCAGGGGAGTGAAGAAAACCTGCCGGGTTACATCGCTGCGCCCGTCAAAATATTTTGAAGCTTTGCGGCAGAACGGACAGTCCGGGTCAGTAAACTCAACCACGGTTTTCGGGCCTGATCCGAGAGTGATCGACTTGCTGAAATCCAGCTCAGCCGCCTGTGCAGGAAGCACGAGCAACGCTAGGATTATCAGGACTGATGCATACGCTTTCATGGTGTTTCCTCCGTTATCTCTGCTGCTGGAGTGGGGAGCAGGATAATGAACTCACTGCCGGCACCTTCTATGCTTTCGGCCCAGATAATACCTCCAAAGCTTTCGATGGCCATGCGGCAGAATGCCAGTCCGAGCCCCGCTCCTCCCTGCTCACGATCTCGCGTTGCGCGGGACTGGGTGTAACGCTCAAAAATACGGCCAATCTCGTCGGCGGGGATGCCATCGCCGGTATCTCTGACGCTGCAGCGGATCACACCATGGCTTTTTGACAAGATTGATGGCAGCCCGACGGAGCCAGGAAGCTGAAGCTCTGAAAGCACCCCGGCAGTGATGGCGCCGCATGAAAGAGTGATGGAGCCCCCTTCCGGCGTGAACTTAATGGCATTTGATATCAGGTTTGAAAAGACCCTCTTCATGACTGCCGTATCGATCACCACGTCCGGCAGTTCGTTTTCCGTTACACAGATCAGGGATATCCCTTCATGCTCGGCTGACCGCTTCAGGCGGCTGACGGCATATTCGGCCGTTTCGGCAATCTGCTGGCGGCGAAGCCTGAGCGGCATCCGGCCGACTTCAAAACGCTGCAGATCGAGCAGGTTGTCGATCATGGTGACAACGTCGTTGCAGCTGTCGATTGCCGACTGCAGATATTCCTCCTGCTCACGGTTGACCGGCCCGAGCCGCCCCTCCCGGGTGATGTCAATCGATCCGATGACGGCGGCGATCGGATTTTTCAGATCGTGGGACAGCATGTAGAAGAAGTCATCTTTTTCCTGTTCCAGTCGACGTTTTTCAAGCAGTGTCCGCCGGTTGAGCAGGGCACGATCAACGCGCTGGAGCATGTCGTCAAGATCGAAGGGCTTTGTAAAGTAGTCAACCGCTCCCATTTTCATGCATTGTACGGCCAGATCTTCACTGCCATGGGCGGTCATCATAATCAGCGATGTATCGCAGCAGCCCCCCTCGGAAATGCGCTGCAATAGTTCAAAGCCGCCCATTCTCGGCATCCTGATGTCGACCAGCGCCAACGCATAGCTGTCGTCTGAAAGCATTGTAAGTGCAATTTCACCATCGCCTGCCCAGGCGGTGGCATAGCCGACATCTTCCAGGTGGAGCTTGAGAACAGCGGCGATATCCGGTTCGTCTTCGACAATCAGGATCGACTCTTGGGATGATGAGATCATGCGATTACTCCTGGCGGTCCGTGGCAAGGAACGCTTCGGCCAGCACCAGATCTTCCGGGGTGGTTATCTTTATGTTTCTGTAGTCACCGCGGACGACACTGATGCTGCCACCGTGCCTTTCAACCAGGGACGCATCGTCTGTACCCATAAACCGCTCGCGTTCGGCTGCCTGGTGGGCCTGGTGAATGATCCCGAACCGGAATGTCTGCGGCGTCTGGGCCTGCCAGACGCTTTCACGGTCAGGAGTGGAGCAGACAATTCCGTCCCGGACGATTTTGACGGTATCCTTTGCTGGAACAGCGACCAGTGCCCCATCTGCGATGCGGGCTCGCTCAATCGAAGAACGCATGATTTCGTGGGTGATGAAGGGCCTAACTCCGTCATGGATCAGAACGACATCATTGTCTCCGACATGGGGGCGCATGGCGTTCAGGCCGTTGGCAACCGAATTTTGCCGCTCTTTTCCCCCGGGAATGATGTCGGCTATTTTCCGGAACCCGCAGAACTCAACCACATTTGTACGGCAGTAGGGGATCTCGTCGGCTGGTGTGACCAGATAGATCGCATCAATGAAAGCAGCATTCTCGAAAACGGCGATGGTGCGGGCAACAATAGGCATCCCGCCCAGATGCAGATACTGTTTGTTGATTGAGGCGCCCATGCGCTTGCCCATGCCGGCTGCCGGTATCAGTGCAAAGGTCTTGGAAGGTCTCATGCCGGTTCCTGTGCCAGATGCGCTGCAGCATCATTAAGGGAAGTGATAAGTCCGGGCATGTCCTGGTCTAGAATCGTGCGAACGTCGAGCAGAAAACGGTCATGCTGGATGCGGCCGATGACCGGCGTGCGGGCCTGGCGAAGCGCGTGGTCAATCCGTTCCGGGGATGCTCCGGGGATCTTGATTTCCAGAAGAGTGGTCGGCAGACGAAGCAAGGGAAAGGCTCCTCCGCCGGCACCGGACTCCCCCCTGCGCTCAGTCAGGATGATCTGCTCCGACAGCGCCCGGCGCATTTTGCGAACCAGTGTGCCGGCTCTGCGTGAAACATCGTGCGGCGTCATGGTCAGCATCCGCAGGGTCGGTATGGTTCCCAGCGCTCGCTGCGGATCGCGGTAGAGGCGCAGTGTTGTTTCCAGTGCTGCCAGAGACAGTTTGTCAATCCGCAGAGCCCGCAGGAGCGGATGGCGCTTCATCTGCTCGACCAGTGTCTGTTTTCCGGCGATTATTCCGGCCTGAGGGCCGCCAAGCAGCTTGTCACCGCTGAAGGTTACCAGATCAGCACCCAAATCGCGATATGACGCGATGGTCGGCTCTCCGGAGATGCCGTAGGGGGTGAGATCGATCAGGCAGCCGCTGCCGGCGTCGAGCATGACCGGCACGTTCCGCGCGTGACCGATTTCAGCCAGCTGGTCAACGCCGGTTTCGGCGGTAAAACCCACAACGGCAAAGTTGCTGGTATGAACCTTCAGCAGCAGGCCAGTCTGTTCAGTCATCGCTGATTGATAGTCATGGGGATGGGTGCGGTTGGTTGTTCCGACTTCCACGAGGGTTGCGCCGCTCTGACGCATGACATCGGGGATGCGAAACGATCCGCCGATCTCAACCAGTTCGCCGCGCGAAACAATTACTTCACGCCCTGCTGCCAGAGCCGAAAGCGCCAGTATGACAGCGGCGGCGTTATTGTTGACCACCAGAGCGGCTTCGGCCCCGGTCAGTTCGCAGACCAGGCCTTCAACATGGGCGTAACGTGTGCCGCGCGTGCCTGAATCCAGATCGTATTCAAGGGTTGAATAACCGCGCGATACAGCTGCAACAGCCTCAATGCAGCTCTCTGACAAAGGGGAGCGTCCGAGATTGGTGTGGACGATGATGCCGGTCCCGTTAATGACCGGCCGCAGACTGGCGGCTGTCAGGCGGGCAAGGTCGCTACGGATGATTTCAGCCACTGCCGATGGGTCAATGGGCGCACCTGCTTTGCCGCTGACGGCATCACGCCGAATCTGATCCAGGGCGCTCCGTACGGCTGTCAGTACTTCTATCCGGGTGTGGGTCAGCAGAAACTCCTTGATTTCCTGCCATTCCAGGACTCGATCCACCTTGGGTATCGTTCGCAGTATGTGATGCAGCGGCTGGCTCATCGTGCCTCGATTGGTCATGGCTGGGCAGTTTCCGGTCTGTTCCTCCGGAATTATAGGCATTACTGTAAGCCAAATTGTAAAATTTGGGAATCGGAATCAGATGTCGACCGGCAGGGATGTAGTGGCGCCGGCCGGTTTGATGCCACCGTCCATCAGCACCTGGCCACCGTATTCGGCATTCTTGCAGACCAACGCTTCCGCCAGATCGGCATCCTTGTTGCGGAAAGCCTCGATAATTTTCTCATGCTCGCGCACGGAGGTCATCATACGCCCCGGAAGGCTCAGTGACATCAGGCGCAGGCGCTGGAAGCGGTTAACGACTCCGATGATCAGTTCGCGCAGCTTCTCGTTATCTGACGCCTTGATGAAAAGGTCGTGAAAGTCATTATGTACCTTGAAGAAGGTCTTGATATCGTTCAGGTCGGCCAACTCGGCCAGACGATTGTTGATGACCTGAAGTTTGTCAAGGTCTCTGGGCGACAACTTCTCGCAGGCCCGACGGGCCGCGTATCCTTCGAGGATGCTCTTGATGGCGTAGAAATCCTCCACATCTTTCTGGTTGAACTCGCTGACAACTGCCCCACGGCGGGGGATAACGGTCAGATACCCTTCCGATTCGAGCTGACGGAATGCTTCGCGGATTGGGGTGCGGCTGATGCCGTAACGTTCGGCCAGTTCCGGCTCCGAAACGCGACTGCCGGCTTTAAGGGCACCGGAAATAATGGCATCACGGATATTCTCCAGAATCTTTTCACGCAGTGTCAGGTGTTTTTCCATCGATCTCTTCATGGGGTCTTGTGCTCCGGAAGTATTGTTCTATACCGTATACGACATTGTATACAGTATGCATGAATTGTCAATCAGAACTGCCTGTTTATCGTGATAAATTAACAACATTAAAGACCTATCCGATGGTTTAAATAAATTGGCCGGTCAAAGGTTAGTGGTTGAATTTTACCGGTCTTGCAGGTAATCTGCCCGATCATGGATCCGGTCAGACATCTGAAAATATCAATGGCAGTCATGCTGGTTCTGGTATCGGCCGGTACGGCTGGTTACATGGGCATCGAAGGGTGGCGCTTCATAGACTCGCTCTACATGACCGTGATCACCCTGGGGACTGTCGGTTTTGAGGTTGTGCAACCGTTGAGTGACACAGGCAAGTTTTTTACCATCTGCCTGATCATTGTCGGCGTCAGCGTTCTCGGCTATATCGTCGGCAGTCTGGCACAGATCATGTTCGAGGGTCAGATTCAGCGCATCATCGGGAGGAAAAAAGTGGAGAAGATGATCGATGCTCTTCAGGGGCACTATATTATCTGCGGGTTCGGCCGGATCGGTTCCCTGATCTGCAAGGAGTTTAAGGCCAATCAGCTGCCATTTGTGATTGTCGAGAAAGATTCTCTCACTCTGGAAAAGCTGGAGGAGGAGGGATACCTCCACATGAAAGGGGATGCCACACTCGATGAGTCATTGCTGAAAGCCGGTATCAAGCGGGCCAAAGGGCTGATTTCGGTTGTAACCTCTGACACCGAGAACGTGTATATCACGCTGACCGCCCGTGGATTGAATCCCGACCTCTACATTCTGGCCCGTTCCGGCGAGGAGGGTTCGGATTTGAAGCTTAAGCGGGCCGGGGCAAACAAGGTCGTGTCTCCCTATATCATCGGTGGTTCGAGGATGGCCCAATCGATCCTGCGGCCAAACGTTGTCGATTTTATTGAGATCGCCACCGGCAGCGAGCACATGGACCTTCAGATGGAAGAGATTACCATCCCGGGCCACTCTGCCTTTGCCGGGGAAACCCTGGTGAGTTCCGGTTTCCGCAAGGAGATCGGTGTGATTATCGTCGGTATCAAGAAATCGCACGGGAAAATGGTCTTCAATCCTCACTCGCAGGCAAAAATTGAAGGCGGTGACACGTTGATCGTCCTCGGCGAGCCGACCTCCATCGCGAAGCTGGAAGATCTGGTCGAGCGGCCCGACAGCGATGCACTGATCAAACAGCACCGGAAGGAACAGACCCACCATGCTCACTGACATCCATGCCCATGTCCCTTACAAACAGCTGGCAGAACACCTTGAATATGCCATCGCCCACCGTATCAATCCCGAAGTCTACCTGACCGCTGATGCCTTGGATGCGATGGTCTGGGAGGAACTTGCCGCCCAAGCCCGTCTGATCCACGAATCAGGCCTTTCGACAACGATCCATTCACCCTTTCTGGATCTGAACCCGGGAGCGCTTGATGTCACGATCCGCGAAGCAACCCGACGCAGGATGCGGCAGACCATGCAGGTTGCAGAATTCCTCAAACCCCGGGTAATCGTTGTTCATCCCGGTTTTGATGAACTGCACTACGGTGACCACCGTATGGAATGGCTTAAGAACAGCATTATCTTCTGGGCCGAATTCGTTTCCCGGGCCGAGTCGCTCGGAACGGTGCTGGCTGCCGAAAATATCTTCGATCGTGAGCCCTCAACCCTCAAAGGATTGATCGAAGCGGTTGATTCGCCCTGCTTCCGCCATTGCTTTGACGTCGGCCATTTCAATCTGTTCGCGTCGATCGGCCTCGAACAATGGTTTGATGAAATGGGGGAACTGGTGGTTGAGAGCCATATCCATGATAACCATGGCCAGTGGGATGAACATCTGCCGGTGGGAGAGGGTGAGATCGATTTTGATCGTTTCTTTCGCCTGCTGAAACGATACGCTCCGACTGCAGTCTGGACTATCGAAGCCCACAGCACCGAACACCTGCAGCGGGCTTTGAAGAACATTGCGGTATTCGCGAAGAGCTGATCAGTGTCAGGCGGCAGCCTCGGCCAGGTCGTGGGCAAATTCGTCACCGATACCGCTGAACTGCTCATGGATGTCTGCTGCGCGATGCAATGCCGACTTGATGTTCGGCAGGATGTTGCGGGCACCGATCACTTTCGGCAGCTGGGAGGTATAAATCAGTCGCTTGGGCTGGCCACGACTTCCGCAAAGTAACAGATGCTTTCCTGCTCCGTGCAGATGTTCGTAAAATTGCTCGATGGCATGAAGTCCGGTCGCGTCAATCGCGGTCATGTAGCGCAGTCGCAGGATCACCACCGGCCCGAGTCGTTCGACATCAGGTACGAGGTTGTTCAGTTTCTCTGCTGCTCCGAACAGGAACGGCCCCTGGATGTGAAAAAGGGAAATATAGCTTGGTATAGTATATTCGTGGAGTTTGTGGGCCTTCCCCTTTTCGATGGCATCCTCGGTCAAAGGAGCAACCACGGTTGTCCGCGATACCTGGTAAATGTAGAGCAGGGCAGCCAGCATCATCCCCACTTCAACCGCAATGGTCAGATCAGCAACCACAGTCAATGCGAAGGTAATCAACCAGACCGCAATTTCTTTTCGCTCCAGCCGCAGGATCACCGGAATTTCACGCCACTCCCCCATGTTGTAGGCTACGACAAAGAGCACGCCCGCCAACGTGCCGAGCGGAATGTACTTTGCCAGGGGTGCGGCAAAGAGCAGGATGCAGAGCAGTGTTAGGGCATGAATGATTCCGGATACCGGTGAGCGGGCCCCTGAGCGGATATTGGTGGCGGTGCGGGCGATCGCCCCGGTGACCGGTATTCCCCCCACCAGAGGTGTCGCCAGGTTGGCAATCCCCTGGGCCAGCAGTTCGACATTTGAGTTGTGGCGGTCGCCGCTCATTGAGTCGGCCACCACGGCGGAGAGAAGGCTTTCGATTGCTGCAAGCAGGGCTACGGTGACGGCCGACGGCAGGAGCGGCATGACCAGGTCGAACCGGAATTCCGGGATTGCAAACCGGGGAAGGCCGGTCGGAATACCACCGAACGTGCTTCCGATGGTTGCTACCGGTATGTCGAAGATGGCCACGCAGGCTGTTGCGCCTGTCAGGGCGATGATTGAACCTGGAATCCTGCGGGTGATACGCGGCATAAGCAGAATGACCGCAAGCGACGTGACCGCAAGCGCTACGGTTGCCAGCTGGGTTGTCTGGATGTGACGGCCGATATAGGCCATCCGTTCAAGAAATTCGCTTGGCATTTTTTCCGAACTCTGCAGCCCGAGAAAGTCCTTGAACTGGGTTGACGCGATCAGGACGGCGATGCCGTTGGTAAAGCCGATGATGACCGGCCGGGGAATGAATTTGACCGCGGTGCCAAGGCCCGTGGCACCAAGCACTACCAGTATCGCTCCGGCCATCATGGTTACCATCAGAAGCCCGGAAAGGCCGTGTTTGGCAATGATTGCGGCGATGACAACCACGAAGGCGCCGGTCGGACCGCCGATCTGGGTCTTTGAGCCGCCAAGGGCAGAGATCAGGAATCCGGCTACGACAGCGGTATAGATGCCGGCCTGGGGGGTAACACCTGATGCGATACCGAATGCCATGGCCAGGGGAAGAGCAACCAGGCCGACCGTCAGGCCGGACGTCAGGTCGGCGGTGAAGTCAGAGGCCCTGTAGCCCCTGATGGTCTGAAACAGTTTCGGAGTCCAGGGAGACCAGTCAACCAAAGCCTTTTTCGATTTCAATCGTTTTCTCCATCGGGGAGGTTCGTTTCGGCTGTGCCGATCAGATGGGGGGGGAGACCGCGGGCATCAAGGATGCAAACCAGGCTCTCGAGCCCGCTGTGGATCATGCCGAGCTGGTCCAGGGGAAGCGCCTCCAATCCGTGGATAATGGTATTGGAGGCGACTTCTGGAGAGTCTGCCACCAGCTGCCTGCCTTCGGCAGTCAGGGCGACTTCCACCACGCGCCGGTCTTCGCTGGAGCGCTCGCGCTCTGCCAGTCCACGTTTCTCAAGCCGGTCAATGATGCCGACTACCGTGGCGGGGTGAAGATACATGGCTCGGGCCAGGTCTGATACGCGGATGCTACCGTTGTCGCTGATTATTTTCACCGCCCAGAGCTGTGGACCGGTCAGGCCGGTCTCGCGCTCGACCCGTTTTGACTGTTCGTTGATGACCTGAAAAACTCGCCTGATGTTGTCCATTGTTTCGGCAACGATCCGCACCCGTGTCTGCTTATCCATGGCTCCCCCGAAAAAATATTTGCACAAAAATAGTTTGAATGCAAATGGTATCTGTGAAAAAAAGGCCCCGGAAGGGCAGGTTGTCTGAAAGGGTTATACTCTCTGCAGGGTGCGGTAGAAGTCGTCCGGTGTGCCGTCGAAGCAGGCAACCCTGCAGTCGAGAGTTTTCCCCAGCTGATCAAGGCTGATCCCGTCCAGAAAGATCCCTTCGCCTTCCTTGAGCATGACATCCGGCAGGAGCAAAAGCGTGCCGATTTCGTGTCCCTTCAAGGCTGCAATAATGTCGCTTCCGGCCACGAGGCCACTGACGGTCACGCTGTCGCCGAAAAGATGATTCTCAACGGCAACCGCAACGAGTTGCAGGCCGGTTCTGAATGACAGCTCCGTCAGAAATTCGTTCACAAAACCTGCCGCAGAAACACCGGTTACGACAGTGGCCCGAAAACTGCCGAGGGGGCGGGCATAACGGAGTGTCTTCCGGGCCTGGCGCAAGAAGAGCGGCACCATGCCGACGCCGTTTTCTATCTGCGGCAGGTCGCCATAATCGCCAAGCGGAGGGAAGGGTAAACCGGCCTTGAGATAAAACTCATCTGCCAGAAACAGGAACGGCTCACCCAGGCGGCGGCCAAGGGAGCGTGCCCGGCTCTGCCAGATGGCGAGGAAACGTTTGGCATAATCGTGGTCAACAGGTTCCAGTTGCGGCAAATTACGGCGATAGCGGGTCAGTCCAAGCGGAACGATCGCCAGGGACTGGACAGCCGGGTAGAGCCCGGCCAGATCGTCAACGGTCTGCTCCAGAAATTTCCCATCATTGACTCCTGGACAGAGCACCACCTGGGTGTGCATGTGAATCCTGCCTCCAGCGAGCATCCGAAGCTGGTCCATAATCGGCGGGATCCCCTGTTTTCCGAGCATCGTTGCCCGTAAGTGGGGTTCCGTGACATGAACGGAAATGTATAGGGGTGAGAGTCTCTGTGTGATGATCCGCTTCAACTGCGTCGGCTTAAGGTTGGCCAGTGTGACGTAATTGCCGTTTAGAAAGGAAAGTCGGTAATCTTCATCTTTGACATACAAAGGTCTGCGCAGGCCGGGGGGGAGCTGGTGGACGAAGCAGAAGATGCAGTTGTTGGCACAGCGGGCCGGTGTCGGGGCCGGAAAAATGAGCCCGAGCGGTTCGCCCGGTTCCCGCTCAATGTCAAGTTCCCAGATTTCGCCATCGGGCTTGGCAAGTTCCAGCAATAGTTCATCGGCTGCCGAGGTGTGGTAGCTGTAGTCGATGATGTCACAGAGCGGTGTGCCGTTGACCGAAAGCAACCGGTCCCCCGGTCTGATATCAAGTTCTTCAGCCAGTGAGCCTGGTAGAACCGATTCGACGATCAGGCCGGTCATCTCAAATACCCCGGTAGAATTCTGTCTCCCGGTACCATGCGGCCAGCGAGCGGAGAAACACCTGCAAAACTGCGGTGAGAGGCACTGCCACGAGCATGCCGAACAGGCCGAATATCTGGCCTCCGATCAGGAGTGCAACAATTGCAACCAAAGGGTGCAGGCCGACGGTGTCGCCGACCACTTTCGGGGTGATCACCATCCCCTCCAGCCCCTGGACCAGGGCAAACCATCCCAGACAGAGCAGAGGATGGAGAACGTCATGAAATTTAAGCAGGGCCATGGCCATGGAGAGCACGATGCCGAGAATAGTTCCGACATAGGGTATAATGAAAGTGATGCCGGCCAGGGTGCCGATGGCAATCGCAAGATCGATGCCGATCATCCAGAGGCCGGCGCTGTAGAGCACCGCCAGTATGGCACAGACAAGCACCTGCCCCCGGATGAACCCGGACAGGACGACGTCGATTTCTGCAAGTTTCATGCGATAGCTGTTCTGAAAACGCTCTGGAATGAATGATTCCAGAAATGATTTCAAGGAGGGAAGATCGACCAGCAGGTAAAACAGGTAGACCGGAATGATCAGGTAGCCGAGCAGGCCCAGTACAAAGCCGATGGTTGAGGAAAAGGCTTTTTTTACAATTCCCAGCAGGGGGGTGACTATGTCGGGAAAGGCAGTGCGCGCCTGCTCGAGCAGTCCTGCCATGCGAAAAGAGAGCTTTTCTGGGGTTTCTATCCCCAGGTAAGATTTGGCGGCTGGGGGCGTTATGTCGTAGAGGTGCTGGGCATAGCCAGGCAGGTTTATCTGCATCTTCGATAATTCGCCGCTTATGGAGCTGATCATGAATACCGTTACTGCCAGGCCGGATAGCAGCGCTATGCTGAAGACCGTCAGGATAGCCGGAGTCCTTGGCAGTCCTCTGGTTTGTAGGAATTCGACTGCCGGATTCAGGATGTATGCCAGGGCCAGCGCAATAAAAAGTTGCAGGAATACGGTGGAGGAAACATACAGCAGTATGCCCGTCACAGCGATTAGTGCCAGGAGAAGAGCTGACAGAATTTTGTGAGTACGCTGCATTGGCCCGGTGAGGTGCCTCCGGCGATGATCAGGAGGCGAAGCGGCCGACTACTGGTGCAGACGGAAGGTTCCGTCAGCGGAGGTGATGGTTGAAATGGCGTGTTTATAGATCAGGATGTCGCCGTTTGATTCAAGCAGAACCGAAAAATTGTCAAAGGACTTGATCAGCCCTTCGAGGCGGTCTCCGGACATCATGGTCACCGAAACCTTGACCCGCTCCTTGCGTGATTGATTGAGATACTGATCCTGGATATTAAATGGTGCCTTTGCCATGATTCATGCCTCCCGGTCATCAAAAAATTCATGTGCATGCTTGAGGATACTAGCAAACTTTTCCGGATATTCAACCCATAATATGTCACGTTCTCCATTGAACCAGGTCAGCTGTCGCTTGGCGTAGCGGCGGGTGTCGCGCTTGATCAGAGAAACCGCCTGCTCTCGATTACACTCACCGGCCAGAAACGAGGCAATCTCCTTATAGCCGATCGCCCGCATAGCCTTCAGATTGCGATGATAGCCTGCCGCGAGAAGTCGACTGACCTCTTCCACCAGACCGGCGGCAATCATCTGGTCAACCCGCTCTTCAATCCGGTGGTACAGTTCGTTCCTTGCAACCCGAGGCGCAATCTTGAACGCCCGGTAACGCTCTTGCCCGAAACCGTGCTCGTTCTGGTGGCGTGACAGCGGGACACCGGTCAGGCGATGAACTTCCAGCGCTCTGATAATGCGCACCATGTTGTTGGGATGCATCCGTGCTGCCGATTCGGGGTCAACAGTCCGCAACTCCTCGAGCATAGCCTGGTTTCCCTTTTCGCGTGCCTCACGCTGCAGTTCGGACCGGATAGAGTCAGCACCGCTTGGCGAGTCCACCAGCCCCTGGAGAAGAGCGCGGATGTAGAGGCCGGTGCCTCCGGCCACGATTACACGCCTGCCACGTGCGGTGATATCTGCAATGGCTGCATCGGCCGCTGCAGCAAAGCCGGCTGCAGACAGGTTGTGGTCGGGGTCGCAGATATCAATCAGATGGTGGGCGGCCGAGGCGCGATCCCGTGGTGAGGGCTTGGCAGTGCCGATGTCCATACCGCGGTAGACCTGCATGGAGTCGGCATTAACGATCTCACCGTCCAGTTCACAGGCAAGACGCTGCGCCAGAACACTTTTCCCTGATGCGGTTGGCCCGCAGATGACCAGAATCTTGGGCGTCATGAGCGCTTGAAAATTTTTTCCAGCTCCGAGACCGTGATCACATGAGATACCGGGCGGCCATGGGGGCAGGAAGCGGCAAATTCAGTCTGGTCCATGGCCCGCAGCAGCTCGCTGATCTGCCGGTGTTCCAGAGTGTGCACCCCGCGTACGACCGAATGGCAGGCGATCCGGGCAAAGAGGTCGTCGAGAAGCGATTCAAAGGCCGCCATGACCCCGACTTTTGTCAGATCCGCCAGGAGATCCCGCAGCAGCAGCGATGCCTGTGGCTCCGGGACCAGACGGGGGTGGGCAGACATCAGCAGGGTCGTTCCGCCGAACGGTTCCAGCTCAAAACCGATTCCGGCCAGTTCCTTCTGAAAGCGGGCTGCCACGGCGATTTCCCCGTGGGTCAGTTCAACGGTCTCCGTAAACAGAAGTCGCTGGGATTCGATACCGCCGGCAAGATGCTGGCCCTTCAACCGCTGGAACGCAACCCGTTCACTGGCGGCGTGCTGATCAATGATCACCAGGTCGCTTCCGGCCTGACAGAGGATGTATTCGCCATGAAACTGGCCGATTATCGAGAGGGATGAAAAATAGCCCGTATGTTCGGGCGGATCACTCTGGAAGGGGGGGGCGGGCCTCTCATGGACCGCAGGTGTTTCGGCCGTTTCCTGTGTTGAAATAGAGGTACCCCTGTCCGGTGGAGAAGAAAAAGAACCGATCTGGCGGTCATGTCCTCGCGGGAGCGCCAGCGCAGCTTGGGCGGCTGCGGCGATCCGCTCGCGATAGGCGCTGCTTTCGGCTGTTGATAAGGTGCCGGGCAGAGCTGCGACTGTGCGCTTCAGCCAGGGTGAGGTGCCGAGCAGATTTGAGATTGCCTCATAAATCCCGTCATGGACCTGGGACTGCCGGCGAAATCTGACCTCATGCTTGGTAGGGTGGACATTGACATCAACGTCTCCGGGGGGGAGTTCGATAAACAGTGCCAGCACCGGGTATCGTCCCCGGTCGATCACGCCCCGGTATGCCTGCATGATTGCGTGCTGCACCACCCGGTCCCGGACAAAGCGACCATTAATGTAGGTATAAATCGCCGCGGTCGTAGAGCGGACCACCGAGGGGCCCGAGATGAACCCGGCAATATTCAGCCCGTCATGATGCCAGCAGAGCTCATGGACGCCGGCAGCGGCATCTCTGCCGACGGTTTGGGCCAGTCTCCGCTGCAGGTCGCTGCGCTGGACCCGGATCAGTTCGCGACCGTCACTCTCCAGTGTGAAAGCGACATCCGGACGTGATACCGCCATACGGGCAACCGTATCGGCGATGTGCCCTGCTTCGGTTTCGGCGCTCTTCAGAAATTTAAGCCGGGCCGGAGTGTTGAAAAACAGCTGCTCAACCGTGATGGTTGTGCCGGGCGCCATGCCGCAGGAGCGAACATCGCGGACACGTCCCCCTTCCACGTATATTTCGGTCCCCTCAATGCTGCCCCGTTCGCGGGTCGCCAGCCGGAATCGGGAGACGGAGGCGATCGAGGGGAGCGCTTCCCCGCGGAACCCAAGGGTCAGAATCCGTTCAAGATCCTGGTCACTGCGTATTTTGCTGGTGGCGTGGCGTTCCAGCGCGAGGAGGGCGTCGTCACGGGACATCCCCAGGCCGTTGTCGGTAATCGACAGCAATCGGCGCCCACCTCCGGTAACCGATATGGTGATGTCGGTTGCTTCGGCATCGAGGGCATTCTCCACCAGTTCCTTGACCACGGAGGCTGGGCGTTCAACCACCTCTCCGGCGGCAATCTTATTGGTGATGGTTTCGGGAAGAATCAGGATGCGTTTCGCCACAGGAACTCCGCTGAACGGACTGCAACGTCAAGACCCGCTTTCTGCAGTGTCTCGAAGAAAACGGGTCTTGACGCGGTTTCTTGTTGGTAGGGGTTATTTCGTGGTGTTGTCGTCACCGAACAGGCTGTCGAAGGTGTCGTCTTCCGTTGCTCCTGGTCCCGCTGTAGCGGCTGGAGTATCGTCCCAGGAGAAGTTTTCCAGGTCGAATTCGCCTGGAGAGTTGCCGGGTGCCGGTGAAGCAGGGGCGGGTGCCGGCCCGCCGGCCGGGGTCTGCTCAAGCAGGCTGGCAAAGGCATCATCGTCACCTGCTGCGGCAGGCTTTGATGCTTCGTCATCGAAGGAAAATTCGCCGAACTGGGGTGCAGGAGCAGGGGCAGGGCTGTCGTCGAAATTGAAGGGATCGTCGTTAAAGGCCGTTCCGCCGCCGGCCGCCGCTGCCAGTTCATCATCGGGCAGGTCGAAGGAGAATATGTCGTGGGCCGCTTCGGTCGTCTCCGGAGCAGGTTCATCGGTAAACAGGCGGGCTTTGAGTGATTCAGCCATGCCTGACCGGACCTGGGGTGGCAGAATCAAAGAGGTCAGACCGTAGGTCTGTTTGTAGCCGGCCAGGTCATTGGAGCATTTGCTGCAGGAGTCGTTGTACTCAAAGCTGTTGTATCCGCATTTGGGGCATTTCATCGGCAGCTCCTTCGAAAACTCACATATCTTCCCAAACATACTGCAAAATTGTAGCAATAGCAAGCGCAGCGGTTTCGGTCCTCAGGATGCGGTTGCCGAGCAGCACTGTCTGAAACCCGTGTTGAGCGAAGTGGCGGACTTCAAGCGGGTCGAATCCTCCTTCGGGACCGATGGCGACAATCGCTGACGACGGGGTTCCGGCATGGCCCAGCAGGGAGCGGAGGCTGCGGTCCTTCTCGCCTTCCCAGAGCAGCAGGCGCAGTTCCTGGGTGGCGCTGTCGGCCACTTCAACCGCCGATGCGTACCAGGAAACCTGCGGTATCGTCCGCCTCCCGCATTGCCGTGCCGCTTCCGATGTGATCCGGTTCCAGCGTTCGAGCTTGGCGTCCCTCTGGTCATCATGCACGCGGGCTACCGAACGCCTTCCACCGAAGATCCAGAAGTCCCAGATGCCGAGTTCTGTCCCTTTTTGAAGGATCAGATCAATTTTATCTCCCTTGGGCAGTGCCTGGCAGAGGGTGATGCGTGGCCCCTTGCCTGCCAGACCGGGGGCTTCGACCTTGCTGGTGATTTTGACTGCCACCCAGTCCCGGGTGACCTGATCGATCACCCCCTCATGCTCATCGCCCCGTTCGTCAACCAGGGTAACGGCATCTCCGGTGCCGAGCCGCAAAACCCGGACGATGTGGTTGTGCAGATCACCGTCGAATGAGGCATAGCCGTTGCGGATACTGCGGGAGCTGATCATGAAGCGACGGCCGCTCATGGTCTGTCACCGTTTCGGTAGTGCAGTGCCAGCCACTCTCCCTGGCGGACGGTTTCACAGAACGTCATGCCGGTCTTCCGGGCGAAACCGTCCCGGACCAGTGATTCCTTTTCGGCCAGGATTCCGGAGAGGATCAGGTCGCCACCGGCAGACAGGCGTTGGTCAAGCAGAGGGGAGAGGCGGACCAGCTCTTCGGCCAGTATGTTAGCCAGAATGATGTCGAAGCGGCCTTCAAGGGATTCCAGCGGAGTAGTTGAACAGTTCACACGTTCACTGAGTCCGTTGATACTGATGTTTTCCCGGGCGACATCGATCGCCAGCGGATCGATATCAACAGCGGTCACCGGACATGCCCCCAGCCGTGCCGCCGCCATGGCCAGAATTCCTGATCCGGTTCCCAGGTCAAGCACAGAGGGAGGCTTCTGGCAATTATGCTCTTCAATGATCCGCTCCATGAGTTCCAGGCAAAGCCGCGTTGTTTCATGCCCTCCGGTGCCGAAAGCCATGCCGGGGTCCAGACGCAGCACCACATCGACCGGATTGTCCGGCAGTATTTCCCATGTGGGCAGGATCAGTAGCCGCTTTCCAATCTGCAGCGGTTTGAAATGTTCTTTCCAGCTTGTGCTCCAGTCCTGGGTACCGACGCTTGAAACGGCCGGATCTGGATAGTGCAGGCCGCTCTGCCGGCCGAGTTCATCCAGGAAGGTCCTGATGCGGCCTGTTATCTGCTCCAGACGCAGGTCTGGCGTGAAATAAGCTTTGATGGAAACGGTGGCGGAGTGGACGATCTCATCAGGAGAAAACGCGTCAACGGCTATATTTTCAGTGCAGACGCCGTTTCCTGAAAGGGTCGCCAGGAAGTCAGCCACGATATCGGCCGCTTCGGCAGGCACATCGCAACTGATTTCGATCCATGAGTCGGGCATAGAGAGGGCTGTCCTGATCGTGTGAGTGTTGGAGAAAGGTAGTGCAATGGCTTTGAAATGGCAACAAAAATGGAACATGCATCCAACAAAAAACTTGACAAATAGCGCCCTCGACCGTAGCTTTAATTAGAAATTGAATATTATAAGATTATCGTTGACTATCCAGGGCAGGCTCGGTCCCCATGAAAACAATTTATGTCCTGTCGGACTCAACCGGTGAAACGGCTGAACGGGTCATCAAGGCCGCTCTTTCCCAGTTTTATGACGAGAGTGTCCGGGTTCAGCGTTTGTGCCAGATCAGGAATCAGGCCGACATTCAGCAGGCCATCGAGGTTGTGGTTCACGAGCCGGGAATGATCGTCTACACGCTGGTCGATCCGCATCTGGCAGAGTCGGTGGAGCGGCTGGTTGAGGAACATGGCCTGATCGCGATCGATCTGCTCAGCTCTCTGATCTACAACCTGTCACGCTACCTCGGCGCCCCGTCCAAGGAGAAGCCGGGGCTGCTCCACCGGATTGACACGGATTACCACAAGCGGATCGCGGCGGTTGATTTCACCGTAAAGCATGATGACGGCCAGGAAACCCGTTATCTGCACAAGGCCGATCTGGTGCTGGTCGGAGTCTCGCGTTCATCCAAAACCCCGCTGTCGATGTACCTTGCCCATAAGGGGTACAAGGTTGCCAATGTGCCACTGGTCAAAGGTATTGAGCCTCCCGAAGAGCTGTTTCAGATCGACCAGGACCGGATCGTTGGCCTGATCATTGATCCGCGCCGGCTGGTCGAAATCAGGACTTCGCGGCTATTGAACATGCGCCAGAGCTCCCGGGGGAGCTATGCCGACTATCAGCAGGTGGAGGATGAGATTGCCTCGTGCCGGCAACTGTACCGCCAGCATCCCGAGTGGATGGTTATCGATGTTACCAATAAGTCGGTCGAGGAGGTCTCCTCCGAAATCATGCGGCGTATGACGGCGCTGCAGCCGCCGATGAATCCCTGATCTGAATTTAGACGCACGATGCACATTTCAACGAAAAGGAGATGACAGCGATGAACATTCTGGTGATTGAAGATGAGAAGAAAGTAGCCAGCTTTATACGACGCGGACTGGAAGAGGACGGGTATGCGGTCGCGGTTTCCCATGACGGTTCCGATGGCCTGAAAAAAGCGCTCGACGGAGCATTCAGCCTGATTATTCTCGACCTGATGCTGCCGAAGAAAGATGGCCTGACCGTCGTCAGGGAATTGCGGGAAGCCGGCCACCGCGTTCCGGTTCTGATGCTGACGGCCAAGGATGCTACCGATGACATAGTTTCGGGCCTGGATGCCGGTTCGGATGATTATCTGACCAAGCCGTTCGCGTTCGCAGAGTTGACGGCGCGTGTCCGGGCGCTTTTGCGCCGTGGTGAGCAGGATCGTGGAGCCGAGGTTCATTTTGCCGATCTGCGCCTCGACCCGGTTACCCACAAGGTATGGCGTGCTGGTCGCGAAATTGAGTTAACCTCAAAGGAGTATGGTCTGCTCGAATATATGATGCGCAATCCGAACAAGGTTCTTTCACGCTCCATGATTGCCGAGCATGTATGGGATTACTCTTTTGACAGTTTTACCAATATCATTGATGTCTATATCAATTACCTGCGTAAAAAGATCGACAAGGACCAGGCTGTACGCCTTATCCATACGGTGCGTGGCCAGGGGTATGTTCTCAAAGAAGGGTAGCAGCCGGGCGAGGGGTTGATTTTTGCTTCAGGCTGCATTATTTTCATAATAACCTGCCGAGGGGCGGTGTCGTGATATGTGCTGCGACCCGCCCCTTGCTGTTCAGGTAGTGAAGCCATATGCAATCAGGGAGGTCGGAAATGCCAGTATCCTTCATGTCATCAGCACGTCTTTTTGTTGCCGTGATCGCGTGTGCCGTGGCGCTCCCGGGAATCTCTTCAGCCCGTACCGTAGCCCCGGACTTCGTCGAGTTGTCAAAACGTCTCAAGCCGACGGTGGTCAATATCAGAACCGCCAAAAACGTTAAGCCCAAGCAGCGTATCCGAAGGCCCCAGAACCCGTTTGGCGATGATTTTTTTGATGATTTTTTCGGCCGCTTTTTTGGTGAGTCGCCCCAACAGCGCCCGAGGCGTGAACAGAGTCTGGGGACCGGCTTCATCATCAGCAGTGACGGTTATATCCTGACAAACAACCATGTGGTCAACGGTGCCGATGAGGTGATGGTAAAACTCTCGGATGGCCGGGAGCTGAAAGGGGAGATCAAGGGGCTTGATGAAAAGCTTGATCTGGCTCTGATTAGGATCAGTGACAAGGAAAAACTGCCGGTGGCGGAGTTGGGGGACAGTGACAGCCTGGAGGTCGGTGAGTGGGTCATGGCGATCGGCAACCCCTTTGGCCTGGCCCAGACGGTTACCGCCGGCATCGTCAGCGCCAAGGGACGTGTGATCGGCAGCGGCCCCTATGACGACTTTATCCAGACCGATGCCTCGATCAATCCGGGCAATTCAGGAGGCCCGCTCTTCAATGCCGGGGGGAAAGTAATCGGGATCAACACGGCGATCATTGCCGGGGGGCAGGGGATCGGATTTGCCATTCCGGTGAATATGGCCAAGAGTGTTGTCAGCCAGCTGAAAGAGAAGGGCAAAGTTACCCGCGGCTACCTTGGAGTCCGTTTTCAGCCGTTGACCGCAGATCTTGCAAGGTCATTCGGGCTCGATTCTGAAAAGGGTGCTCTGATTGCCAGTGTTGAGAAAGACACACCGGCTGAAAAGGCTGGTCTGAAAGCCGGCGATGTGATCGTGGAGTACGATGGCCGCCCGATCAACGATGGAAACGAACTGCCCCGTTATGTGGCGGCAACGCCGATTGACAAGAAGGTAAAGCTGACGATAGTCCGCGATGGCAAGAAACAGGATGTGACGCTGACGGTTGGCAAACTCAAGGATGGCGAGGGTGAGGGGGGTGCTTCCGGCAGCGAGACGGAAAGGCTTGGCATTACGGTCCAGGAACTGAACAGGGAACTGGCCGGCCGTCTCAACCTTCGTGACGGGAAAGGGCTGGTTATCACCGAGGTAAAACCGGGGACGCCGGCCGATGACGCCGGTATTGCTCCAGGTACGCTGATCATTGAAATTAACGGCCAGCGCCCTGAAACCATGGAAGCATTTGCGGCTCTTGCGGCGCGGATCAAAAAAGGCGACGTGGTCAGGCTGCTCTTGCGCCGTGCCGACGGCAGCGTTCATTACGTGGCTGTCAAGGCTGATTGATCGGCCGGATGCCTGCCCGCTATGTACAGCCATTGCGGCTCCTGATTCAGGTCTCTTTCCTGGGTTTCATGGTATGGCTGGGGATGCGTTTTTATCTGTTTGTCGACAGCCTGCGCAGCGGGGGCAGTGTCACAATTGCAGACCGGCCGGCCGGGATCGAAGGCTTCTTGCCGATTTCCGGGCTTCTCGGATTGACCTCATGGCTGAAAGGCTATGGATTTACGGCGGTCCACCCTGCTGCTGTCGTCATCCTGCTGACGGTCTTGGCGCTCTCTCTACTCCTGCGCCGCTGTTTCTGCTCATGGATCTGCCCGGTCGCCGCGCTTTCAGAGTGGTCCTGGAAAGCCGGGTTCCGCATTATGAAGCGGAACCTGCGCCTTCCCCGCTGGCTTGACGCCGTGCTGCGCGGTGTAAAATATCTTTTTCTGATTTTTTTTGTCTGGTCAATCTGCATTGCCATGCCTGACGGGGCATTACTGGCATTTATCAACTCGGATTATCACAAGCTGGCTGATATCCGCCTTCTTGATTTTTTCCTGCAGATCTCCCCAGGGACATTACTCTTTTTGATGGTGCTGCTGGCCATCTCCCTGGTAGTGCGCAACCCGTTCTGCCGCTATCTTTGCCCGTACGGCGCCCTGCTTGGTCTGGCGGCACTGCTGTCGCCGGTCCACGTTACGCGTGATACCGGCCGTTGTGTGTCGTGTGGCGTCTGCAGCCAGGTCTGCCCGACCTCCATCGATGTCATGCACGTAAAGCGTGTGACATCTCCGGAATGTATCGGATGTTGGCGTTGTGTCAGCCATTGCAGGTTCAATGAGGCGCTTTCGATGAAGTTTGCCGGCAGATATGCACTCTCCGGGTTTCTGTTTGCCCTGCTGGTGGTGCTGCTGTTCTGGGGGGGGAGTCAGGTCGGTAAGGCTTCCGGGCATTGGGTTACCTCAACCGGCATCAGTGAGTATCGTCGACTGCTCAAATAAATGATCAAGGAGTCACTGGCGTAAGCTTCT
>DCNF01000086.1:20503-28432 GCA_002322035.1 Geobacter sp. UBA1603 | reverse complement strand
AGCTTCTGTCATCCGCCGGGTATCGCTTCAGCCCCAAGGTTTGTGGTGTCGACGCTTGCGGTCTGCCATTACGCGTGAATTGAAAGGAATTAACAGCACATTATGGGAGTTTATGCCAACACCGTCAGCATGACCCAGTTCATTGTCAGTGGCGATCTGCCGAGCCGTGACCAGTTTCAGTGGTTTTCCGAAAAGCTTTCCGCCCGTGGTTTTCAGTCAATTGAGAACTCGGCCGATGAGGCTTCAGAAGGGTGGGTCGTGGTTGACCGCCCAGACGACTCGCTGTTTGAAGCACCGTCTGATTTCTGGCGCGACTCATACCTTGTTTTCAGCCTCCGTCGCGACCAGCGCGCCATCCCGGCGGCCGTGCTTAAATCCCACACCGGCCGAGAGGAAGGGGCGTTTCTGGCCCAGCATCCCAATCTGCGCCGGACACCGAAGAAGAAGCGCGAAGAGATCAAGGAACTGGTCCAGGCGCGGTTGTTGACCCGGTGTCTTCCTGTCCCTTCGATGGTTGATGTGGTCTGGGATCTTAAACAGGGCCTGTTGACTCTTTACAGCCTTGGTAATAAGCCGATCGAGCGCTTTGAGGACTACTTCCGCAAGACGTTTGAAGGATGCGGAGTCGTTGCGGTTCATCCGTTTGCCCGGGCTCGGATGCTTGTGTCGGGGGCGATGCTCGATCGGCTTGAAGCCAACAATCAGGCCGGATCAGATGCGGTATCGGCCATGATCCGCGACAACCAGTGGCTCGGCTGGGATTTCCTGCTCTGGCTGCTTCACCGCGGCCAGAACGGTCAGGGCGACTTTCGTGTCTGCCGGCCCGGTCATTATGCCGAGGGTGAATCATTCTCGGCCTGGATTGACGACCGTATCCAGCTTCAGGGGGGCGGCGAAGAGGGAGGCATCCAGAAAGTATCGGTATCCGGCTCCCAGGACAGTTATCTTGAGGCGATCTCCGCCCTTAAAAACGGCAAGCGGATCACCAGCGCAACGATCTGTATGGAAAAGGACGAAAACCCCTGGAAATTGACCCTGAAAGGGGATACGTTCGGATTTGCTTCGTTCAAGTGCCCGCAGGTACGCATCGACAAAGATGCCACGGTCGATCAGATGAGTGAGCGGGAAGCGGCATTTTACGAGCGGATGTTTCTGCAGGAGCAGGGTGTACAGCTTTTTGACAGTCTTTACTCCACATTTCTCCAGGAGCGGTTGAGCGATGAATGGAATAATCGCCTGAAAGCGGTACAAGAATGGCTGGAAGGGAAGTGAATCTTTGAAATTTATCGATGAAGTGACATTGTACGCATCTTCGGGCCATGGTGGCGCCGGATGCGTTTCCTTCCTGCATGAGAAGTTCCGTGAGTTTGGCGGACCTAATGGTGGTGACGGCGGCCGGGGCGGGGATGTGATTCTCGAGGCGGTCAGTGGCCTGTCTACCTTGCTTGAACTGCGTCACAAGCCGCACCAGAAGGCGGAGAAGGGTCGCAACGGAACCGGCAAGAACCGCCATGGTGCGGCCGGTGCCGACCTGGTGATCAAGGTGCCGGTCGGAACGGTGGTCAAAGATTTCGAAACCGGCGATGAGCTGGCCGATCTGACCGAAAACGGCCAGCGGGTGGTGCTTCTGAAAGGCGGGCGCGGGGGGCAGGGCAATGCCCGTTTCGCCAGCGCCACCAACAAGGCGCCCAAATTCGCCCAGCCGGGCGAGGAGGGTGAGGAGCGAAAGCTGCGGCTTGAACTGAAGCTGATGGCCGATGTGGGGCTGCTGGGGTTGCCCAATGCCGGAAAGTCGTCATTGATCAGTACCGTGTCGGCCGCCCGGCCTAAAATCGCCGACTACCCCTTCACGACCATGGCCCCCAGCCTGGGCGTGGTGGAGTACAAGAACTACCGCTCGTTCGTCATGGCCGACATCCCCGGCATCATTGAGGGGGCCCATGCCGGAGCCGGACTGGGGCACCGTTTCCTCAAGCATCTGGAGCGCTCCGGGATTCTGCTGCATCTGGTCGATATCTCCTGTATACCCGAGCGTGACCCGATTACCGAGTATGAATCGGTCAACCGTGAGCTGGCCCTGTTTTCGCCGGAGCTGGGTGCAAAGGAACAGGTGGTGGTGATCACCAAACTGGATCTGCCCCAGGTGCGGGAACACCTGGCAGAAATCTGCTCGTGGTTTACCGAACGAAAGATTACGGTTTACCCGATATCTTCGGCCACCGGCGAGGGGATTCCGGAGTTGCTGGACGAAATCGCCCGAAGATTGTGGGCTCCGCCACAGGAGGAGTGGTGATGCGCGTTGATGCACTGAAGCAGGTGCGGCGGGTTGTTATAAAGATTGGTAGCCGGGTGCTGACCGATGACGACGGTCGGCTCGATATGGAGGTCATCCGCCGGATCTGCAGCCAGATCGCGGAAGCACGCGCTGCGGGGCGGCAGGTGGTGCTCGTGTCGTCCGGGGCAATTGCTGCCGGCAGGAGCGAACTGGGCATGACCGAGAAGCCGCGCACCATACCCCAGAAGCAGGCTGCTGCCGCCATTGGCCAGACCCGCCTGATGCGGGCCTACCAGGAAGCCCTCGCTCCCCACGGTCTCAAGGCCGCCCAGGTCCTTCTGACCAGCGAAGATCTGGCGACCCGACAGCGTTTCCTCAATGCCCGGGCAACGCTGGGTGCTCTGCTGGAGTTCGGCGTAGTGCCGGTCATCAATGAAAATGACACGGTTGTTGTGGATGAGATCAAGTTCGGCGACAATGACAATCTTTCAGCTCTGGTCACCAACGTGGCTGAAGCCCATCTGTTGCTGATCCTGACGGATATCGACGGGTTCTACAGTGCCGATCCGCGCAGCAATCCCGAAGCATACCTGATCCCGCTGGTTAAGACGGTTACCCGTGAAATGGAGCGGGCGGCCGGCGGATCGGGCTCGACTGTCGGAACCGGCGGCATGGCGACCAAGCTTGCAGCGGCCCGGAAGGCGGCGAAAAACGGAGTGCCGACTATTCTGGTCCCGGGAAAACGTGACGGCATCATTGCGGATGCCCTTAATGGGTGCGAAGTGGGGACGTTGTTCCTGCCGAGCAGCAGGGGATTGAATCAGCGGAAGCACTGGATCGCTTACACACTGCGGCCGACAGGCAGGATCACGGTTGACGGGGGGGCACGGGACGTCCTTGAAAAAAAAGGGAAAAGCCTGCTCCCTTCAGGTATTGTGGCTGTTGAAGGGAGGTTTGAGCGGGGGGCCTGTGTGCGGGTCTGCGGACCGGACGGCCGGGAGTTCGCCCGGGGGCTTGCCGACTATTCGGCTGCTGATATCAGGCGGATTGCAGGTCGCCGGAGCAGCGAGATAGAAAACCTGCTGGGTTACTACTATTCCGATGTCGTGATCCACCGGGACAATCTGGTGCTGGTATGAGTGGTTTTCCGATGCCCTTAAGCGTTTACGTTTACGGGTTCGGACCTTTGATCATGACGGCTGCTGCGGGGAAAATTTCCTTGCGCTGAAGCTTGCCATTGATGACTTCAATCTGCGGCCTTAGCTCCTGGCCTGACCGTGCATCCTGGCGGACTTTGACATCCAGTATCAGCTCCTGAAGTGTGCCGGTTTCAAGGGTGGCGATGGTGAACGCGGCTCCTTGTGGCTCTGGCCGATAGCCGGCCGTTGGTGATCCAGCCGGATCAAGCTGTGGCGGCAGCACAATCCGTGCCGTCAGGCCCTGGGCTGCAAGTGTTCCGAGGTTAAGGACTGAAATCCGGTAGCGGAACTGCTCTCCGGCTGCCGGTCTGGGGGACAGGGGTTTGCCAACGACACGAACCAGCGGTGCAGAAGCGACCACAAGATTTTCACGGCTATGCACCACATCACGGTAGGTTGCAGACGTGGCCCTGACTGCCACGCTGCTGCGGTGCCCGTCAACCCGGTCTGCCGGCATACGGAATGAGACAATCCCCTTGAATGTTTCCCCGGGGGCCAGTACTATCCGGCTGACTTGCTGATCGGGCTGTGCCGCCGAATTCAGCTGTGCCGCAAATTCTGGAGCAGCTGACGTTTCCAGCAGGAATTCTTCACGCCCTTTGCTTCGGCTGACAATTTCAAAGGGCAAACGGCCGTTCTCCCCGGCTTCGATGGTGCGTGACCCCTCCGGGAAAGAGATTGCCACTTTGATGCTCTCTTTGGCTGCCTTCTCGGCGGCCAGCCGTTCCCGCTCCTTCCGTTCCGCTTCCGCCTTCTCCCGTGCTATCCGCTCCTGCTCCGCCCGTGCTTTTGCCAGGCGTTCCTGCTCACGTTTCTCAGCGATAGCCCGCTCCTGGGCCAGAACATCATTGCGGACTTTGCGGGCAGCCGTCTGGAACGCCTTATTGGGAGCAAGTTTTTCACCCTTCTGCAGGCGGACTCCGAGGCTGGCGATATCCTCTTCAATGGTTGTCCGGAGCGGATTGGCTGAAAAGTCGGCGTTGAACTGGTTGATCGATTTCGCTGCCAGCTCGTTGTCTCCCGATTTGTAGCCGGCCCGGGCCAGCAGCAGCAGCGCCACGTCCCGCAGGGGGGTGTCAGGAAACTGCTGATTCAGGTACCCGATTTTTTCAATTGCCAGCAGGTAGTCTTTTTTCTGGTAGGCGGTAAATGCCTCGACAAACAGTAATGAGTCGTCTTCATCGGCTGAAACGGCAAAACCGGCCCCCGTCAGCAGCATCAACATGCCGATCAGAGCCGGTTTCAGTACTCGGAACCATCGTCTCACGGTACTACTCCACGAAACTCTTCAGTTTTTTACTGCGGCTGGGATGCCGAAGCTTGCGCAGGGCCTTGGCTTCAATCTGACGAATCCGTTCACGGGTAACCTCGAAGTCCTGCCCGACTTCCTCGAGGGTATGGTCACTTTTTTCTCCAATGCCGAACCGCATCCGCAGGACCTTCTCCTCACGGGGGGTGAGGGTTGACAGGACCCGGGCGGTCTGCTCGGAAAGGTTGGCCTTGATCACCGCTTCGATCGGTGACACGACACCCTTGTCTTCGATGAAATCGCCCAGATGTGAATCTTCCTCTTCGCCAATAGGTGTTTCAAGTGAAATCGGCTCTTTGGCGATTTTAAGCACCTTGCGGACCTTGTCCAGGGGGAGTTGCATCCGCTCGGCGATCTCTTCCGGAGACGGTTCGCGCCCGTTTTCCTGAACCAGTTGGCGGCTGGTGCGGATCAGTTTGTTGATGGTCTCAATCATGTGAACCGGGATACGGATAGTGCGGGCCTGATCGGCGATGGCGCGGGTAATCGCCTGACGGATCCACCAGGTGGCATAGGTGGAAAACTTGTAGCCGCGCTGGTATTCGAACTTGTCAACCGCTTTCATCAGGCCGATGTTTCCTTCCTGAATCAGGTCAAGGAACTGAAGGCCGCGATTTGTGTATTTTTTGGCGATCGATACAACCAGTCGCAGGTTGGCTTCGATCAGCTCGCTTTTGGCGATTCGCGCCTTGCTTTCTCCCTCCTCGATTGCCAGGAGGGCCGTTGAAAGGTCGCTGGCCTTGAAGCCGGATTCTTGCTCGATCTTCTGGAGTTTTCGGGCGGCCGTGCGCAACCGTTTTTCAAGCTTGGCGGTCTCTTCGGCGTTCAGCTTCAGTTTTTTGAAATCGGAACCCGCTTTTTCCTCGTCATCCTGAAGCTTGTCCACCAGCACTTTGAGCTTCTCGCGCGGGATCAGCCCTTCCAGGTCAGACAGCTCGCGCATCAGCTTGTCAACCTTGACAGACAGCTCTTTGAGCCGTTCGGCAACCTTATTGATATGACGATCTTTGAGGCGCAGCGAACTCAACTGGTCGGCCTGGAGCTCCTTGGCTGCCCGGAATCTCTTCTCTATGTCTTTTTTCTTGGCCGCTGATGTCGCATTTCCCAGGGATCGCGCCAGTTCCTCAATCAATGTGTCCTGGGCCTCTATCGCCTCGATCATGTGCAGGATGCGGGTTTTCTGCACATCCTCCTCATCCTCTTCAAGCTCCTCTTCTTCGACCTCCTTGCTGATTTCAGAGGCATTGATCTGAAACTTACGAAGCTTTTCACCGAGCTGGAGGACCTCCTTGACCGTGATCGGGGTGTTAAGGATGACGCTGGCAACATCGCGTTCACCGTCTTCAATCCGTTTGGCGATTTCGACCTCTCCCTCGCGGGTGAGCAGCGATACGGATCCCATCTCACGCAGGTACATCCGGACCGGATCACTGGTGCGGCCGATTGATCCCGGCTCAAACTCGATTTCTTCGGATTCTCCCTCGACCTCTTCATCCTCCTCAAGGTCGATCTTCATCTTCGGGATCTTGACTTTCTGGGCCGAGTCAACGATCTCTATGTCCATATCGCCAAACATGCCCATGACATCATCGATCTGTTCGGTGGCAATATCGGGGGGCAGGATGTCATTGACTTCGTCAAAGGTCAGAAATCCTTTTTCCTTGCCGAGATCGATCAGCTGCTTGACTTCATCCATGTTCTTTTTTGCCATGATAATTCACCTCAAACGCAGCCGGACCGGCTACAATTTCGATTTTTGTGCCCGTAACGCATCGGCCTGCCTGACAAGCTCGGCATATTCATCACTGCCGGGGTCAACAACCGCCAGGCGGGCGGCAATATCCTTCATCGAAGGGAGCGCCTGGCGCTCCCGGATTTTTCGGCACTGATCAAAGGCCATGCGCCAGTCGATATCAGCCAGATGGTTTTCCGAAACCAGGAGCCGCGACAGAAGAGTCGCGAGTCCGGGCTGTTCAATGGTTCCTGCCAGCCGGCTTAAAGCCCGGCCGTCCTGATCATCGGCTGTCGCAAGTATCAGGTGTGCAAGAGCAAGGTATTCTCCTGAAAAGAGCAGATCCGGGCCGAAGCGGACCACTTCTTCCCGGGCTTCGGGATACATGCCCATCAGATTTAGCAGGGTTTCCTGTGGACCGTCGCCGGCTCGCTGGCCCGTCTGGTGGCCGATATCCTGAAGAGATGCGGCCGTTATGCTCATCCCCCCCATGCGTTTGCGGAAGGCATGGGGTGTGATCCCCAGCAGGCGGCAGATTTCCTTCTCATATAAATCGCGTTCAACCGGGTCGGCTATCTTGCGAAAGCGCGGTATCAGTTCGTCAAGTATCCTGACCTTGCTGTCAACGCTGTCAGCAGGCGTCTCCGCCAGCAGCGATCTGATGAAATAATCGAATGCCGGCCGCGCGCTGTCACGGCAGGACAAAAACGCTTCCACCGGGTTCTTGGCAAGGAAGCTGTCCGGGTCTTCACCGGAAGGAAGAGAAATTACATAGGCCGGCAGCCGCTGCTCAAGAAACAGTTCCATGGCACGGACAGTCGCTTTGCCGCCGGCAGAATCGCTGTCAAAAAGCGTATAGACCCGTGATGCGTGCCGGGCGATCAGGCTGGTATGGGTCGCTGTAAGCGCGGTTCCGCAGGTGGCGACGACATTTTTAACCCCGGCCCGGTAGAGCGCCAGATGGTCAAAATAGCCTTCCACAATGATCACCGACCGGGAGGTTCGGATCGCGGGAAGCGCCATATCCAGTCCGAACAGCACCGAGCTCTTGCGGTAGAGCGGTGACTCGGGCGAGTTGATGTACTTTGGCAGGCTCGCATCGAGTACTCTGCCGGCAAAGCCGATGATTTGCCCTTTGCTGTCGCTGATCGGAAAAATCAGGCGGTTGCGGAGCAGGTCGTGCCACCCGTGCTCACCCTTGCGGATGATGCCGAGCGTGAGAGCGCTTTCAAGGCGTGCGCCGTTGGCCATGAGATGCTTTACCAGGCCGTCACGCTGATCCGAAGCATAGCCGAGGCGATATGCCGTCGAAAGCTCGGAGGTTACGCTGCGCTGTTTAAGATAGGTGCGGGCATCTGCTCCGGCCGGTTTCTCCAGCAATATATTCCGGTAGTAAGCGGCTGCAAGCTCGTTT
>DCNF01000086.1:15306-20469 GCA_002322035.1 Geobacter sp. UBA1603 | reverse complement strand
GTTAATTCGCTGGAACTCCTGTCGCTCGTCCTGCGACTGCCGTTCCGCCGGGGTCAGCTGACGTTCCTCGATCTGGATGCCGGTTTTTCGGGCCAGCAGCTTGACCGCTTCAGGAAAGCCGACCCCCTCGATCTTCATGACAAAGGAAAATACATTCCCGCCGGCACCACAGCCAAAACAGTGAAAGATCTCCCGGGCGGGGTTGACATTGAATGATGGCGTCTTCTCGCTATGGAACGGGCAGAGGCCGAGAAAATTTGCTCCCGAGCGGCGCAGCTGAACGTATTCCGATATCACATCAACAATCGAGGCCCGTTCTGCAACCTCGCGGACTTTATCGTCGGGGATCATGGCTTGACCTGAATGGCCGATCCGCGCCAGAACGCAAGTATCCGATCGCCGGTTTGGGCCAGCAGATCGGCTGATTCGGATGCACGCACCCGTTTTTTAAGGTTTTCCGGCATAAACCCGGCAGTCGCCATGCAGAAGAGCATACTAAGGAGGATTACCCCCTCTGCTGTACCGATCAGGGCACCTCCCAGCCGGTTCACCCCCCCCAGCATAACCAGTCGCAGGGCGGTGGTTACCAGGTTGCCGGCAATGTGGGCGCACAGGCCGGCCACAAGCAGGATCAGCACGAAAGCCGCAAAGGCAGCCACCCCATCGGGTATATGCATTATTGTTTTCAGCGGCCCGGCAAGGGAGGAGTGATAGCGGTATGCCAGCCATGCCCCCAGGAACAGGCCGGCAAGGGAGGAAATCTCATTGACGAGGCCGCGCATCAGTCCCTTGAAAGCAAAAATCACAAGCACCGCAATGATGATGATGTCAATAACGTTCATCAATCAGCCTTTGCCGGTTACGCAGAAGGGGCGATCACGAGATTGCCCCTTCTGTCGTGTTGCCAGGTCCAGCGTCTGAAATGCTGGTGTAATATTCGAATCAGGACAGCTGCTGTTTTACGATATCGCTGACTGTTTTGCCGTCAGCCTTGCCGGCGGTCTCAAGGGCCACCAGTTTCATAACACGCCCCATGTCCTTCATGCCGCTGGCGCCGGATTCCCCGATCACGCGCCGCACGAGCGCCTCGATTTCGGCCTGTTCAAGCTGCCGCGGCATGAATTCCAGCAGTACTGCCATTTCCTGCTCTTCCCGCGCGGCAAGTTCAGGGCGGTTCCCTTCGCGGTAGAGGCGGATCGATTCCCGCCGTTGCTTTACCAGCATGGCAAGGACATCGATGATACCCTGGTCGTCCAGCGCTTGACGCTGCTCGATCTCACGGTTCTTGACCGCCGATTTCACCATGCGGACAGCCGAAAGGCGCAGGTCGTCCCGCGCCTTCATGGCAGCCTTCAAGGTATCGTCAAGCTGTTGTCTGATCGACATCGACAGTCCTAGTCCATCATTTTGCGCTGTTTTTTCAGGGCGCGCTTACGGGCGGCGATCGCCTTTTTCTTGCGCTTGATGCTTGGTTTCTCGTAATGCTCGCGTTTACGGACTTCGGAGAGAATACCGGCTTTTTCGCACTGCTTCTTGAACTTCTTAAGAGCAAGTTCAAACGGCTCTGTTTCTTTGATTTTTACGCCTGGCATTTATATATCCCTCCCTCCATTGTAACGTTGGACCGGCAAATTAAGAGTTGCGTATCATATCAGCAAATGTGCTGTTGTCAACAAAAAAACCGTGTGAAAATCAGTGTTGATCGGTGCGGGCCGCTTTTTCAGCGATACCGGAGATGCCGAAACGTCGGCCAAGCTCATCAAAGACCGCCTGGGGCGGGATATCCCGGTAGCCGAGCAGCACCAGGGTGTGGAACAGCAGGTCGGCGACTTCGTATATTACTTCGTCACGGTCTCCCCCCTTGGCGGCGATCACGACTTCGGTCGCCTCTTCCCCCACTTTTTTCAGGATCTTGTCGAGCCCCTTGGCCATCAGTGCCGTGGTGTAGGAAGCGTCGCTCGGATTGTCCCGGCGCTGCAGGATGACCTGGTAGAGCGCATCGATAATGTGCGGAGTCTGCTCGTTCATAGTCGGATTGATACCCCCCTGTCGGCCAGATAACGCTTTGCTTCGCCGATGGTGTATTCGCGGTAGTGGAAAATCGATGCCGCCAGACAGGCGCTGGCGCCGGCCTTGGCGAAGCCGTCGTGGAGATGCTCCAGGGTGCCGACGCCGCCAGAGGCGATCACCGGGATCGAGACCGCGTCCACCACCGCCCGGGTCAGCGCCAGGTCGTAGCCGTCCTTGGTGCCGTCACAATCCATGCTGGTCAGGAGGATTTCGCCGGAACCATACTCCTCCATCCTGGCTGCCCATTCCACCACGTCGATACCGGTCGGTTTGCGGCCGCCATGGGTATAAACCTCCCAGCGATTCTCCCCCGAAACGCGGCGGGCGTCGATGGCCACCACAGTGCACTGGGAGCCGAACCGCTCGGCCGCCTCCCTGACGAATTCCGGGCGATGGACTGCGGCGGTGTTGATGGAGGTCTTGTCAGCCCCCGCATTGAGCAGACGCCGGATATCGTCCACGGTGCGGATGCCGCCACCGACGGTGAGCGGCATGAACACCCGCTCGGCTGTACGGCGCACCACATCCACCATGGTGTCCCGCTCATCGGATGATGCGGTGATATCCAGAAAAGTCAGTTCATCGGCCCCCTCCCGGTCGTAGCGCTCGGCGATTTCCACCGGGTCGCCGGCGTCACGCAATTCCAGGAACTGGACCCCTTTGACGACGCGCCCACCCTTGACATCCAGGCAGGGTATGATCCGCTTGGTCAGCATATCAATTGGCACCTTTTGTCAGAGCCACCGCTTCGGCAAGCCTGATGGCTCCGGTGTAGACCGCCTTGCCGGTGATGACGCCGGTGACGCCGCTCTGCTCGATGGCCATGAGGTTCTCGATGTCCTTGAGCGATGAGACACCGCCAGAGGCGATGACCGGGATACTGATTGCCTCGGCCAGTGTTTTGGTTGCTTCCAGGTTGGGCCCCTGCAGCATTCCGTCGCGCGAGATGTCGGTGTAGATGATGGCCGAAACGCCGAACCCTTCGAATTTCTTCGCCAGATCAATGGCGGTGATGTCGGTGACCTCGGCCCACCCCTGGACAGCAACCAAGCCGTTTTTGGCGTCGATGCCGACCACGATACGTCCGGGAAATTTCCGGCAGGCGTCTTTCACCAGCTCCGGATTGCGCTGGGCGGCGGTGCCGATAATCACCCGGGAAATGCCGAGGGCAAGATACGCCTCAATTGTGGCCAGGTCACGAATCCCGCCCCCCAGCTGGGAGGGGATGGTGATAGCCTTCACAATCGCTTCAATGGCTGCACGGTTCTTCGGTTCACCGGCAAAGGCGCCGTCCAGGTCAACGATGTGGAGCAGTTCGGCACCCTGGTCCTGCCAGGCGCGGGCCTGGGCTCCGGGGTTGTCGTTGAAGACGGTGTCACGGTCCATGAGCCCCTGCTCAAGCCGGACGCACGCGCCTTCTTTCAGATCTATGGCGGGGATGACGATCATTGAAAACCTTTCAAAGCAAAATCAATTCAATAACACGGAGGAAAGGAGCACACGGAGGAAAAGCTAAAACTAAACCTTTATCGAAGAAAACGAACTGTAAATTGGTGTATGTTGGATTGTCACTACCCAGAACAGCTTCCGATTTTCTCCGTGCCCGTGTTATTCGAGCAGCTGTTTACTTCATTTCAGCGAAGTTTTTCAGTATCCTTAAGCCCACATCCTGCGATTTTTCGGGGTGGAACTGGGTGGCGATGATATTGTCCTTCCAGACGGACGAGCAGAACTCCAAGCCATAGTCGGTGGTGGTGGCGATGACGTGGTCATCGTCCGGCTTGACATAGTAGGAATGGACGAAATAGACGTTGGACCCGTCCGCGACCCCCTCGAGGGCCGGCGGTCGGCTCTTGAAGCGCAGTTGGTTCCACCCCATCTGGGGCACCTTGAGGTTTTCGCCTGCCTGGGTCATCCGGTCCGGGAAACGGAGCACATGGCCCGGGATGATGCCCAGACCGGGATGGAAACCGAATTCGACGCTGTCGCTGAAGAGCATCTGCATACCAACGCAGATGCCCAGAAACGGCCGGCCGGCGGCTATCACGCGCCGGATCGGCTCAATGAATCCCCCCTGTTCCAGGTTGTGCATACAGTCACGGAAAGCGCCGACGCCTGGCAGCACGACCCGGGATGCTTCGAGCACCTGCTTCGGATCGGCGGTAATGACAGCCTCGGCCCCGACCTTTTCCAGCCCTTTCTGGACCGAGCGGAGATTTCCCATGCCGTAGTCGATGATGGCGATCATGTGAGGCCGTTTTTGTTCAGGTGCGGACCGTACTTCTTGTCAACCCCCTGGATATGGTTTATGAGCCATCCTTGGAGAAAGTCAATCACCCCCTGGGCTGGGAGCGTCTCACCGGCGTCGAACTTGGCCTTGAGACCCAGCGCCTGTTCCACCAGTTTTTCATGTTCCCGCTTATGGGCGGCAAAGTCCGGATAGGCGGTCCTGGTCAGTTGCTCTTCTTCACCGGCAAAATGTTTCGCGGTGTAGTCGATCAGCCGGTTCAGCACCGAACCGACCGCTTCGCGGCTTTTCTTGTTCTGCATGGCGTCATGGAGATCGTTGACCATGGCGAAGAGGTTTTTGTGCTCGTTGTCGAACCGGGATACGCCGGTGGCAAAGCCGGTATTCCACTCGAGCGCCTTGGCCAGTTTAAAGTGCCCGACCAGCTGGTGCAGCTCGTCCACCTGCCGGGCCAGCAGTGCGGTGGCCTCGTTGGTGCTGCGGGCGTTGTCCACGTTGCGGTTCACCACGTCGGTGATCATCTGGATGTTATTGGTGATCTCCTGGGTGGTGGCGGTCTGTTCTTCGGCAGCGGTGGCCACCTGGCTGATCTGCATGGTTACATCGTTGATTTTGTTGAGGATGTCTTCCAGGGCCTCGCCGGAGCGGGTTGCTTCGGTTGTGCCCCGTTTGACCTCGTCGACCCCTTCGGCCATGGAGCCGACGGCACTATGGGTTTCGGTCTGGATCGCCTTGATCATGGCGCCGATCTCCTTGGTCGCCTTGGTGGTCCGTTCCGCCAGGGCCCGCACCTCGTCTGCAACCACGGCGAAACCGCGTCCCTGCTCACCGGCCCGGGCCGCCTC
>DCNF01000086.1:12398-15267 GCA_002322035.1 Geobacter sp. UBA1603 | reverse complement strand
ATGGCGGCGTTGAGCGCCAGAAGGTTGGTCTGGTCGGCAATATCCTGAATGGTGTTGACAATGGCGCCGATCTGGTTGGAACGCTCTCCCAGTCCCGCCACCGTGGTGGAGGAGACGTTGACCCGCTGGGCGATGTTCTCCATCATCCGGGCGCTTCCCTGTACCAGTTGCGACCCGGTGTGGGTCTTCTCGGTGGCCTGCTGGGCACTTTCGGCGGCGTAGAGGCAGTTGCGGGCGATGTCCCCCGATGTGGCGGACATCTCTTCGCTGGCGGTGGCGATGGTGCCGGCCTGCAGGGCCACGTCTTCAGCGGCTGCCGCCATGGCATCGGTGGTTGACCGGACCATGGCGACCGAGTCCCTGACCGTATCGGCCACGGCAAAAAACTGGCGCATGGCCTTGTTCATATCGTTCATCATGGTATTGAAAGCGGTGCCGAGACGGGCGAACTCGCCGCTTCCCGATACCTCGACCCGGGTGGAGAGGTCGCCGCCGGCCGCTTTCTCCAGTGCTGTTACCATGCCGGCCAGGGGTTTGAAAGCATTGTGGGCCAGAAACCCGAGCAGGGAGCACATGGCGGTCAGGACGACGGCACCGATGATAAGGGTGACCAGTAGATCCCCCTTGGGATTGAAGAGCACCATGGCCGCAATGGCAAGGATAATGCTAATGGCGGTGCCAATGACGATACGGAGCGTGAATGACATCGGTACGACCTCCGGTAAAAATTATGCCAGCCGGGAAAAATCGGCGATGGTGCCGATCATCCGGGCGATAGCGGTGAGAAGTGCCAGACGGTTGGTGCGTACCGCCTGGTCATCGGCCATGACCATGACCGCGTCGAAGAAGCCGTCAACCGGTCCCTTGAGGGTGGCGATCTCGGTCAGGGCGTCAAGCCACAGGCCCTGCTCGATGGCGGTGGCAACAGTGGTCTTGGCCCCCTGGAGCGCTTCATAGAGGGCCGTTTCGGCGTTTTCCTGGAACAGGGCCGGGTCAACCGGGGCGTCGACCCCGTCCTTGATGATGTTGCCGACCCGTTTGAACGCCGATGTCAGGGCGCCGAAATCGGGATGGGAGCCGAATTCAGCCAGGGCAGCGATGCGGCTGCGGGCGGCAACCAGGTCGTCGAACCCGGCCGCCAGGGCGGCATCGACCACATCGGCCGGATACTGGTCTGCCATCAGGTTGGTAAAACGACCCCGGAAGAACTCCATAACCTCGGCCTGGACCTCGGTGGCCGGCCGGGCCAGCTTGGCGCCGAGCAGGCGTAACGCCTTGTCGATCCCGTTCCGGAGCGATACCCGGTACCCCCTGTCGAGAATGATGTTGATGATGCCGATGGCGGATCGGCGGAGGGCATAGGGATCGGCGGAACCGGTCGGGATCAGGCCGACTCCGAAGCAGCCGCAGATGGTGTCCAGCTTGTCTGCGATGGATACGATGGCGCCGATGTCCGATGCCGGCAGTTCCCCCCCGGCCTGGGTCGGCAGGTAGTGCTCGGCGATGGCAGCCGCCACCGCCGGGTCGACCCCTTCGAGGAGAGCGTATTCACGTCCCATGATCCCCTGGACTTCAGGGAATTCTCCGACCATGCCGGAAACCAGGTCGGCTTTGCAGAGGAATGCGGCCTGTTCAACCCGGGAGTTAAGTGCCGGGTCGAGGAAGTTTGCCAGTGACAGGGCCAGATCCCGGAACCGTTCCATTTTCTCGTAGGAAGTGCCCAGTTTCTGCTGGTAGACCACGTTTTTCAGCGATTCGACCCGGTCGGCCAGCCTGACCTTCTGATCCTCCTCGAAGAAGAAACGGGCATCGGAGAGGCGGGCCCGCAGTACCCGCTCGTTCCCCTTGACCACCACGGAAGGGTCAGAGGTCAAGGTGTTGTTGATGGTGATGAAGCCGGGCATCAGCCTGCCGTCGGCATCGACAATTGAGAAATAGCGCTGATGGCTGCGCATGGAGGTGATCAGCACCTCCTTCGGCACCGCCAGGAACGCCGGATCGAAGGTGCCGGCCACGGCGGTCGGGTACTCCGCCAGATAGGTCACTTCTTCCAGCAGCCCCTCATCCGGTAACAGTTTTCCGCCCGCTGCTTCCGCCACGCGGTGGGTAGCCCGGCGGATGATCTCCTTACGCTGGTCCGGGTCGGGGATGACGAAGTGCCGCTCGCATTCTTCCAGATAATGGGTGTAGTCCCGCACCGGGAAAGTGCTGTTGGCCATGAAACGGTGCCCCCGCGACACCGCGCCGCTGGCGACGGTGCCGAAGGTGAAGGGGATGACGCTGCCATCGAACAGCGCCACGATCCAGTGAATCGGCCGGGCAAAACGGACGTCCAGGTCGCTCCAGCGCATGGATTTCTTGAACGGAATCTCGGCGATCAGCTTCGGCAGGACCTCCGCCAGCAGTTGGTGGGTCGGCCGGCCGGTCTCCTGCCTGGTAACGCTGATGTAGTCCCCTTTTTCTGTGGTGACAACCTTCAGCTGGGAAACGTCAACCCCCTGGCCCCGGGCAAACCCTTCGGCCGCTTTGGTCGGTGTGCCATCGAGGTTGAACGCCGCCTTGACCGACGGGCCGGTGGCGGTGATCTCCGCATCGGGCTGTACCGCCGGCACGCCGGCCACCATCAATGCCAGACGGCGCGGGGTGCCGAGGGTCTTGATGTCGCTAAACGTAAGCCGGGCGGCAGCGAACTCGCGGATGATGATCGCCTCCATGTCGGCCATGGCCCGGGGGATGAACCCGGCTGGGATCTCCTCACTGCCGATTTCAAGAAACAGTTCCTTGGTGCTCATTTGCCGGCTCCCCCTTTCAGCATCGGATACCCCAGCCGTTCCCGCTGGGCCACATAGGCCTCGGCGCAGAGTTTGGC
>DCNF01000086.1:12127-12291 GCA_002322035.1 Geobacter sp. UBA1603 | reverse complement strand
AAGGTGTGGGAGCATTTCATGACATAGTCATAGGCCGGGAACACCAGCCCTTTTGCCGCCAGGCGGATGCATTCCTGCTCGTAGCTGCGGAATAATTCCTGAAGCAGCGCCACGTTAGCCTCTTCGAAGTTGAAGGTGGAGAACTCCACTTCGGTCTGGTGGTG
>DCNF01000086.1:8061-11951 GCA_002322035.1 Geobacter sp. UBA1603 | reverse complement strand
TAGGTGAACTGGGTGATCTCCATGCCGTCCAGCCAGACCTCCCAGCCGAGTCCCCAGGCGCCCAGGGTCGGCGATTCCCAGTCATCCTCGACAAAACGGATGTCATGCTTGTTCGGGTCGATGCCGAAGGAACGGAGGGAGTCCAGGTAGAGGTCGAGGATGTTCTGGGGTGACGGTTTCATGATCACCTGGAACTGATAGTAGTGCTGCAGGCGGTTCGGGTTTTCGCCGTAGCGGCCGTCCGTCGGGCGACGGGAGGGTTCCACATAGGCAACGTTCCACGGTTCCGGTCCCAGGACCCGCAGGAAGGTGGCCGGGTTGAAGGTGCCGGCCCCCTTTTCGGTGTCATAGGGCTGCTGGATCACGCACCCCTGTTTGGCCCAGTAACCCTGCAGCGACAGGATCAAGTCTTGGAATGTCACGATGATATCCTCCGGTGGGGGTGTTTCAAAAGAATTGCTAACATAGCAGGATCATAGGCTGCGGTCAAGATTTGAAGGAATAATGCGGTGTGGCGGTCCCGTGTCCCGGCAATAGGTGCCGGCCTGGAATTGAAATTACAGTGCTGCAGATATGGCCAGAAGGATGATGAGCGCAAGAAAAATGTAGAGAATATAGCGGTTAAGCTGGCCGCTCTGCAGTCGTCGGACGGCGGATAACCTTTGGTCAACGGCTTCAAAGAACGGCAGTATGCCTCTGTCGAGAACGACTTCGGGAACATGGGAGTGAAAGGCGGCGTCTGCGGGAAAAAGCTCCTTGATTTGCGGCGCGTGCCGTTCGGGGCGCAGAATAGACGCAAAAACCGAGACCAACATCTGGGCAAAGGATGATGCTGTGTACTGCATCGTGGCAGACGGCGCAGCATAGCCGCAGTCCCAGGTACCTGTTGTTCCGGTCGACCGTGACTTGAGGAGGTTGACATAAACAGCCGTGATGACGATTACAACCAGAAGCAGCACGCCGGCTGCCAGGCTGATCCCGTAGAGGCCTGCCGTCGGCTGAAGCGAGGGAAGAGCAGCTCCGGGCAGGGTGGAGATGCTGGCAATAACCGGCTCAAGCAAGCGTGCGACTGCAAAAGGGAGCAGGCCGATCGCGGCACACAAGGCGGCAAGGATAAGCAGGGCGGCATTCATGGCCGGGTGCTCGTGATGGGGCTGATATGGTGAACGGGGCGTGCCAAGAAATACGATGCCGTAGACTTTGACAAAACAGGCCAGGGCCAGTCCTCCCGTCAGTGCCAGTGAAGGGGCCGCCAGCGCCAGCAGTGCGGCAGCGCCCCCGGACGATGTACCGAATCCTTTGAACATGCCGAGATAGATCATGAACTCACTGACAAACCCGTTCAGCGGCGGCAGGCCGCAGATGGCAGCAGCTCCGATCATGAACGTCGAGGATGTGACAGGCAGAAAACGGGCAAGCCCTCCCATCTTGTCGATCTCCCTGGTCCCGGCCGCGTGAATGATTGAGCCGGCTCCCAGAAAAAGAAGTGATTTAAATAAGGCGTGATTGAGTACATGCAGAAGCGCGCCGCCGGTTCCCAGTACAAAGAGGATCTGGTTTCCACTGGAAACCCCGAGCAGTGCCAGGCCTATGCCGATAACGATAATCCCGATGTTTTCAATGCTGTGGTAGGCCAGCAGACGTTTGATGTCGTGCTGGCCGATCGCGAACAGCACGCCTGCGATTGCCGAAATGATCCCGAGGCACAGGATCATCACACCCCACCAGAGCGGCGGTTTTCCGAAGAAAGACACGCTGCGGAATATGCCGTACATCCCCATTTTTATAACAATGCCTGACATCAGGGCCGATACATGGCTCGGCGCATTGGCATGGGCGGCCGGAAGCCAGACATGGAGGGGCATAATACCGGCTTTGATGCCGAAACCGAGCAGGGCTGTCGCCAGAATTGCCAGGGCGGCGGGGTGGTCAGCCGGGAGGCTGCCGACCGACGGAAAGCGTGTGCTGCCGTCACCCGGCAGAAGGACGGACAGGAGCACCAGCAGCAGTGTGGTAACGTGACTGGCTGCCAGGTAGTGCAGCCCGGCCCGGCGAACATCGGGCCGCGTGTGGTCGATGCTCATGGCAAAGAAAACGGCCAGTGCCATGATCTCCCAGAATACCAGCAGCGTGATGGTGCCTGCGGCAACCAGAAGCAGCACGATCGAGGCTCCGGTCAGTCCGAGGCAGAATGTCAGCAGCGATTCACCGCGGTTTTCCGGTGATGTGGCACAGTATCCGCAACCGTAGAGGGCGACGCAGAAAAAAATGATATAGACCGGAAGAAGGAAGAAAGCTGAAAGCGGGTCAAGCCGGAACAGCAGCTCTCCGGCCGGAAGAGTCCAGGCGATTGTGAACAGGTCGGGGTGTTGCTCACCGGTCAGCGCTGTGCAGGCACCCCAGAGCCCCAGGGCAGAGGCGACGGCAACCCAGCCGAATGCCATCTGCCGCCCCTGGCGGAGCGGCAGGCGGAACATGAGCCCGGGGATTCCTGAAAGGGCACAGAGTACAGCAGAACTGATGACCAGTCCGAGCGGATTCATGGCGTGTGCCTCGCATGACATGGTTGGCGGATGCGCAGATCGAAGTATGGTAGGAATATATATCGTTTTGCGGAAAGCAGGGTCAAGATAAATACGAAGTGATCCGCCATGTGATGGTGTTTTTTGTTGACAACGCCGGGAAATTGGGATTAGGTTCAGTAAAACCCCAATAGGCTATCGAAACTCATACGAAACTTCATTGTACTGATATTCTCCTTTTATAAAATCCCCATGCCTGTTTCCGAGTTTTCTTTGACAGAAGTCTGACCGTCAGTTCTCCGCATGAATGCGGTTTCTTTCCGTGGTTGTCATGGTACACCGCTGTTTCGCGCGTTTCCGCTCTGGTGTCTTTTCAGGCGGTGTGTGCACATTCAAATTAATCAAACTCTGCAATGGGCAGTGAACTCCGCCGTGCTGTATGCGTTGCGCATAAACAAATTCAGGAGAAATAATGAATCTACAGGAACTGAAAGGCAAAAAAATCAACGAGCTTAATGCAATTGCCCGTGAGCTCAATATTGAAGGGGCTTCAAGCCTGCGCAAGCAAGACCTGATCTTTGCCATCCTTAATGCCCAGACCGAGCAGAACGGCATGATCTTTGGCGAAGGGGTGCTGGAGACTCTTCAGGACGGTTTCGGTTTCCTGAGGGCTACTGATTACAACTACCTGCCCGGTCCGGATGATATCTATGTCTCACCCAGCCAGATCCGCCGTTTCAACCTGCGCACCGGTGATACGGTTTCCGGCCAGATCAGGCCGCCCAAGGAGGGGGAGCGCTATTTTGCCCTTCTCAAAGTTGAAACGATCAACCTCGAATCCCCCGAAGTCGCCCGCGACAAGATACTGTTTGACAACCTGACGCCTCTGTACCCCGAGGAAAAGCTCAAACTTGAGACCGTGCCGGACAATATGCCGATGCGGGTGATCGAACTGGTGGCGCCGATCGGTAAAGGCCAGCGCGGCCTGATTGTTGCCCCCCCCCGCACCGGCAAGACCATGCTGATCCAGAACATCGCCAACTCGATTGCTGCCAATCATCCCGAAGTCTATCTGATCGTACTGCTGATCGATGAGCGGCCGGAAGAGGTGACCGATATGCAGCGTTCGGTCAATGGCGAAGTGGTGTCCTCAACCTTTGACGAACCGGCAACCCGCCATGTCCAGGTCGCCGAGATGGTGATCGAGAAGGCCAAGCGCCTGGTGGAGCACAAAAAAGATGTTGTTATCCTGCTTGATTCGATCACCCGCCTTGCCCGGGCCTACAACACCGTGCTGCCGCCTTCGGGCAAGATCCTGACCGGCGGTGTGGACGCCAATGCCCTGCAGAAGCCGAAGCGCTTCTTCGG
>DCNF01000086.1:960-7967 GCA_002322035.1 Geobacter sp. UBA1603 | reverse complement strand
GCCCTGGTCGATACCGGCAGCAAGATGGACGAGGTTATCTTCGAGGAATTCAAGGGGACCGGCAATATGGAACTGCATCTTGACCGCAAACTGGTCGAGAAGCGCACCTTCCCGGCAATTGACATCAATAAATCCGGTACCCGCAAGGAGGAGCTGCTGATTGAGAAGAGTGCTCTCAACCGCATCTGGATTCTGCGTAAAATTTTACATCCAATGAACGTGGTCGACAGCATGGAGTTCCTGCTGGACAAGCTTTCAGAGGCAAAAACCAACCAGGGTTTCCTGGACTCCATGAGTAAGTAGGAAAAAATAGGTTGCAAAAAACAATCTGAATCGCTACGATCAGACTTTACCGAATTGTCCTGAAACTATGCTGTCTGAAACGATAGAAGGAGGAAGCACCATGAAAGAGGGAATCCACCCGATGTACAATGAAGTTACCGTCAAGTGCCTGTGCGGGAATACGTTCCAGACCCGTTCAACCCGCAAGGAGATCAATACCGAAATCTGCTCGGCCTGCCACCCGTTTTTTACCGGCAAGCAGAAACTGGTCGATACCGCCGGCCGCGTTGAGCGCTTCAAAAAACGCTACGGCCAGATTTAGCTTTTATCCGGTTCTTTCCGAAAAGGGGCTTTGTCGCAAGACAAAACCCCTTTTTTGCATCCTGACCAAAGGCATACCATGAACGTTACCCTTATTGAGCATACTCCCAACCCGGAACTGACGGTGGCACTGGCAGCACGGCTCTGTTACTCCCCCACGTCGATCGGCAATCTGCGCCAGAAGCTTGAGTCGAGTGACATCGAGGCGTTTCTGGACAAGATCATGTCACTCGGTCATCACTCCGTCCTGGAACATGCCTCCTTCACCTTCGGGATTGAAGGTATCTCCCGGGTGACCACCCACCAGCTGGTGCGTCACCGGATCGCCTCGTTCTCCCAGCAGTCCCAGCGTTATGTCTCGCATACCGAGCATTTCACCTCGATTATGCCGGACACCATTGCTGCACATGCCGAGGCCCGCCAGATATTTGCCTTCATGGCCGAGACGGTCCATAAAGCCTATGCCCAGCTGGTCGAACTGGGCATTCCGGCGGAAGATGCCCGCTACATCCTGCCGAATGCCACCGAGACCAAGATCATCATGACCATGAACGCCCGGGAACTGCTGCATTTCTTTGCCCTGCGCTGCTGTCAGCGCGCCCAGTGGGAAATTCGCGACATGAGCATCGCAATGCTGCGCCTGGTCAGGAGGGTCGCTCCGGTCATCTTTCGCGATGCTGGTCCGGGGTGCGTCGGTGGCCCCTGCCCCGAGGGGCGTTTCTGCTGCGGTCAGACGGCCGAAGTCCGGGCTTTTTTCAAAGGGCTGGGGCAGGGGGAGTGATGGAAAAGATCCATGTCGGGGGGCAGGCGGTCATCGAGGGTGTCATGATGCGCGCTCCGCGTTCGGTTGCGGTGGCGGTGCGGCGGCCAGACGGGGAGATCGTTGTCAAAAAGGAACTGATGGCCCCTCTTTCAGAGCGGTTTCCGATCGTTAAACTGCCGATCCTGCGGGGGGCGGTGGCGCTTTTTACCTCGTTGGTGATCGGTATCAAGGCCCTTAACTTCTCGGCTAATGAGGCCATGACCGAGGAGGAGAAGGAAAAAGAGGGCGTCACAAGTGGCGAGGTCTCGTCTTGGGCCATGGCCGGAACCATGGCGGCCGCCTTCGGGTTCGGCATCTGCCTATTTTTCCTCTTTCCGCTGTACCTGACCAAGTTGCTCGTGCCGATTATCGGCGACAACAACATCGTCTTCAACCTGGTGGACGGTGTTATCCGGGTTATTGTCTTTTTGGTGTACATCTGGGCGATTTCGCGCATGAAGGATATCCAGCGGGTCTTCCAGTATCACGGGGCCGAACACAAGTCGATCTTCGCCTTTGAGGCCGGCGAAGAGCTGACGGTCGAAAACGTCCGCAAGTACAGCCGCCTCCATCCCCGCTGCGGCACCAGCTTTCTGCTGATCGTCATGCTGGTCAGCATCGCGGTGTTCTCGCTGATCCCCAAACTGTGGCCGTTCTACCTCAAAGCCGGCTCGCGGGTGGTGTTTCTGCCGCTGATTGCCGGTATTTCCTACGAATTCCTGAAGTGGAGCGCCATGAACGACACGCATCCGCTGGTAAAGATGGTTATCGCTCCCGGCCTCGGCCTGCAGCGCCTGACCACCCGTGAGCCGGACGATGGCCAGCTTGAGGTGGCGATACGCTCGATGAATGAGGCGCTGGAAGTGAACGCAGGATATGCCGACGATAGAATTGTAGTGTAAGGAAAATTCAATGTTCGACAAGATAGAAGAACTGGAACGTCGTTACCAGGAGCTGGAAGCATTGCTATCAGATCCGGCGGTCATTTCCAACCAGCCGGAATTCCGCAGGCTCTCCCGAGAGCATAGCGACCTGTCCGAATTGGTAGCGGCCTATCGCCGTTGGCGCAAGGTGCTGGCAGAGATCGAGGAAAACCGGGAGCTCCTGTCCGATGCGGACATGAAGGAGATGGCTGAAGAGGAGCTGAAAAGCCTGGAAATCGAACGGGAGAGGCTGGAGGCGGAGATCCAGGTGCTGCTCCTGCCCAAGGACCCCAACGACAATAAAAGCGTCATTCTGGAAATTCGCGCCGGCACCGGCGGTGACGAATCGGCCCTTTTTGCCGGTGATCTGTTTCGCATGTATTCCCGGTATGCCGATGCCAATCGCTGGCGGGTGGAACTGATCTCCGCATCCGAATCGGAACGGGGCGGCTTCAAGGAAGTTATCGCCTCGGTGGAGGGTGAAGGGGTCTACGCAAAACTCAAGTACGAATCCGGCACCCACCGCGTGCAGCGGGTTCCGGAAACCGAAGCTCAGGGGCGTATCCATACCAGCGCCTGCACCGTTGCCATCATGGCCGAGGCTGAAGATGTTGATATCGACATCAATCCGGCCGATCTGAAGATCGACGTCTACCGCTCGTCGGGCGCCGGCGGCCAGCATGTCAATACCACCGACTCGGCAGTGCGTATCACCCATATTCCCACCGGTACTGTCGTAGCCTGCCAGGAAGAACGGAGCCAGATCAAGAACCGGGCCAAGGCCATGAAGGTGCTGAAGACCCGCATCCTCGACACCATCCTTCAGGAGCAGAATGCCAAAATGGCTGCCGATCGCAAGCAGCAGGTCGGCTCCGGTGACCGCTCGGAGCGGATCCGCACCTACAATTTTCCTCAAGGGCGCATGACCGATCACCGGATCGGGCTGACCCTCTATCGTCTGGATTCAATTATGGCGGGAGATATCAACGAAATAACCGAGGCCTTGAGGACCCACTATCAGATGGAGGCGTTGAAGGCCCAAAGCGAAGGGTAAGCAGTACAGCTCTAGTATGAGGTGTGATCAGTCGCGGTCCGGAATTGCCAGGGCACCCTTGCCGAGCTTGGCTGCCAGTTCTTTGGCCGCATCCGCATCCAGTTTTTTCCCCACTCTGACCCGGTACCACATCCCCTTGTCCCCCTGATTTGACTCGTTGATATAGGCATGATAGCCCTTGCCGGCAAGTTTGCTGCGCAGGGTCTCCGCTTCTGATTTAAGGCTGAAAGAGGCAAGTTGGACTGTGAACCCGGATGGTTCCTGACGTGCGCTTTTCTCGGCCGGTTTTGCCGGTTCCGTCGGGGCTTGGGGTGGGGGCGGTTTGGTCAGGTTTGATGGCAAGGCCGCCTGGAGCGGCTGCTTGGCTTTGTCCTCCTTGGCATTGATACCGCTGCCCAGAACGGCACTTTTCTGGCCGCTGGGAAGGGTCTTATAGAAACTGAGTTGAGTTTCGGGCGCAGCCTGGGGGGGGGATGCCGGGAAAGACGCGGTTGTTGCCGGTTGCGCCGCTGCTGCCGGGAGTGTGGGGTTCGGGCTGGCGGCAGGGGCGGTTTTGGCCGGTGGTTCAGGCCGCGGCGAATTTTCGAGACTCTTTTGTTCCATGGCGGCCTGAAAGGATTTCTTGGCTGCTTTCTGGGAGAAGAACCAGCCGGCCCCAAATCCCCCGCCACCGGATAGCAGCGCGATCACGACAACGGCCAGGATGCCGATGCCGGCCTGTTCAGTGCGCTGCTGGCGTTGCTGCTTTCCCGGCGAGGATGTGTAGGAAAGTTTCGGCTCGTGATAGTCGATGCGCATGGACCTCTCCGCTACATCCGTTCCGGCGCTGAAATACCGAGGATGTTCAGGGCATTCTTCAGTGTCTGGGCGGTACGCTTCAAAAGGTAAAGCCTGGCCTCTGTCTGGAGACGGTCTTCGGATAGGACCCGGTTTTTGTTGTAATAGCCGTGGAAGCTGCCGGCCAGTTCGGTCAGGTAGTAGGTCAGGCGATGGGGCTCAAGGTGAAGTGCACTTTCTTCCACCATGTCAGGGAGCGCTGCGATCATTCTGATCAGGGCCAGATCATCGGGAGTGCCGAGCATGGCGATTACGGCCGGGCCCGGTTTTTCCGGTACGGTGAAGCCTCGTTCGGCGGCCTGTTCGAAAATGCTGCAGATGCGGGCGTGGGCATACTGTACATAATAAACCGGGTTATCAGGCGACTGCTGTTTTGCCAGATCGATATCGAAGACCAGCTGTGAATCATGTTTGCGCATGATGAAGAAAAAGCGGGTTGCGTCCCGACCGACTTCATCGATCAGGTCGCGCAGGGTGACGTAACTCCCGGCCCGTTTGGAGATCTTGACTTCTTCACCGCCGCGCATGACCGTTACCATCTGGTGCAGGACATAGTCAGGCCACACGGCCGGTATCCCTGCGTCAAGCGCCTGAAGTCCGGCCCGGACGCGGTTGACAGTGCTGTGATGGTCGGCCCCCTGTTCGTTGATCACCCGGGTAAAGCCGCGTTCCCACTTTTGCAGATGATAGGCCACATCCGGCACGAAATAGGTGTAGCTTCCGTCCGATTTGCGCATGACCCGGTCCTTGTCGTCACCGAATGTGCTGGTGCGCAGCCAGAGGGCTCCATCCTGCTCGTAGGCGTGCCCGTTGTTCTGCAGGCGCTGAACCACCTGGTCGACCCGTCCGTCACGGTACAGGTCTGATTCAAGGGTGAAAACGTCAAAACTGACGTCAAATGCCTTCAGGTCAAGGTCCTGCTCACGGCGCAGCCATGCTACCGCAAAGGCGCGGATCGCCTCAAGATCCTGCGGGTCTCCGCTGGCAGTCACATGTTTGTCGGATGCATCAACCGACTCCCTGTTCAGGTAGGCCCGGGCAACGTCCCTTATGTAGTCTCCCTGGTAACCGTCCCGGGGCCAGCGCGGGTCATCCGGATCGATGCCGAGGCAGCGGGCCTGGACAGAAAGGGCCAGATTGCTGATCTGTTGCCCGGCATCGTTGTAGTAGAACTCGCGGGTGACATCCCATCCGGTTGCGGCAAGCACACGGCAGAGGGTGTCGCCGATGGCAGCGCCGCGGCCGTGGCCGATATGCAGCGGCCCGGTCGGGTTGGCGCTCACGAACTCAACCTGCACCTTGCGACCGGCCCCTGGCATGGTGTGCCCGAACGACTCGGCTTGCAGCTCGATCTCTTTCAGGACGTCACGCCAGGCTTCTGCAGAAATAAAAAAATTGATGAACCCGGGACCGGCGATTTCAGGCGGCCGTGCCAGCAGCCCGTCTCCGGTTCCGATCGTTTCCACCAGCATTTCTGCAACCTGACGTGGTGCTTTGCGTTCAGCTTTTGCCATCTGCATGGCGATGTTGCAGGAAAAATCGCCATGATCGGGATTGGCCGGAACGCCGATCACGACGGCCGGCGGTGACGGTGAGGCAAGCATTCCGGCAGCGCGGGATGCCTGCAGGGCGGCAGTGACAAGTCCTGCTACACGGTGACGCATCATGTGCTGGGGGATTCCTTGGTGGAGGTGTTGGCAGTGTCACTGGCAGCGGTGTCAACGTCTGCGTCCTTGATACTGATGTCACGGGAAAAATCGGGGCAGCGGGAACCGCCGTCATTGACGCAGAAGCGCTTGTTGCAGTTTTCGCGCCAGGCGCAGACGGCACAGCTTTGTCTGGTCATGGTTGGGAGTCCTATGGTTGTGTCTTTTCCTGGGGGAACTGGTAAATGACCTCATTGCTCCGCACCAATCCCAGATCGCGACGTGCAATGCTTTCCAGGTAACGGCGGTCTGACTTGAGGGCAATGATTTCCAGTTTCATTTTTTCGTTTTCATTCCGGGTAGCGGTCAGCCGGGTATTGATTTTATTCTTGTCCTGTTTCAGTTCGTAAATCCGGAGCAGCCCCTTATCGCCGAAAACGGTAAAGAAAAGGATAAATGCAATGCATCCCGCCGGGATGAAATACATCCTTTTCTGAAGGGGCAGTTTCATGCTGCTACCTCGCTCCTGTCCGTCCGGCAAAATATGCCGCTGTTTTTTTCAAGCCGTCATTGAGATCCACAACTGGCTGCCAGCCAAGTTTCTCCCGGGCCAGGGTAATATCGGGGCGGCGCTGTTTCGGATCGTCCTGAGGCAGAGGTTTGTTTACTATTCGGGATTTTGATCCGGTTATTGTAATGATTTTCTCGGCAAATTCAAGGATTGTGTTCTCCACCGGGTTTCCAAGGTTGACCGGGCCGATGAAATTCAGGCCGTTTTCCATCATCCGGATCATCCCTTCCACCAGATCGTCGACGTAGCAGAAGGAGCGCGTCTGGGATCCGTCGCCATAGACGGTGATGTCTTCATTGCGCAGGGCCTGAAGGATGAAGTTGGAGACCACCCGGCCGTCGTTCTCCGCCATGCGGGGGCCGTAGGTGTTGAAGATGCGGATAATGCGGATGTCAACGTTGTTCTGGCGGTGGTAGTCCATCATCAGGGTTTCGGCCACGCGCTTGCCTTCGTCGTAGCAGCTGCGGATGCCGATCGGGTTGACGTTGCCCCAGTAGCTCTCCTTCTGCGGGTGCTCGAGCGGGTCGCCGTAGACCTCCGAGGTGGAGGCCTGCAGGATGCGCGCCTTGAC
>DCNF01000086.1:525-723 GCA_002322035.1 Geobacter sp. UBA1603 | reverse complement strand
CCGGTGAAGAAGTTGTCCAGGCAGATGACGTCGTGTCCTTCATTGAGGAGACGTTCGCAGAGGTGTGAACCGACAAAGCCGGCACCGCCGGTTACCAGGATTCGCATCTTACTTCACCTCGCTGATGCCGCTGCTGTTCCTGCCGAGCGGGATGTAGTTGAATCCGGCTGCCGCCATGCGGTTTGGTTTGTAGAGGTT
>DCNF01000086.1:0-245 GCA_002322035.1 Geobacter sp. UBA1603 | reverse complement strand
TCGCGCATGTCGTCGGTGCGGGGTTTAAAGGAGAGCCCCCAGCAGGCGACGGTGCGTCCGGTGAGCGGTTTTTCCTCATCGGCCGATCCGAGCAGGGTGATGATCTTGTTGGCAAGCACCTCTTTCTGAAGTTCATTGACCTCTTCGACGGCTTTCAGCAGCAGGAAGTCGTAGCAGCATTCTTCAGCGGTGCGGATAAGGGCTTTGCCGTCTTTGGGGAAGCAGGAGCCGCCGTAGCCGGGGCC
>DCNF01000061.1 GCA_002322035.1 Geobacter sp. UBA1603 | reverse complement strand
ACGGGGCGTTTCACGTTTAAGTCTTGAAAACAAATTTAGCACCTCCCGGCCAATGAAACAGCTTGCGCCATTTTGTAGCTTTATGATACATAAATAAGGTTTTTGCAACTAATCAGCCCGTAGAAAGGAATGTCCGTGAAATTCATTTCCAGACTTACATTCAGCATCGTCGCACTAGGAGCACTCTCACTGTTTGGCTGCCAGTCCAGCACTCCGGGAGGTGGCGGTTCGTCAAGCAAAAAGGAAGGGCAGGTGCTTGCCGAAGTTAATGGCGGCACAATCACCACCGGAGACTTTAGCAAGGAACTGAAAAACCTTCCCGAATATCTTCGGGCGATGGCAGATGACGCCAAAGGCCGCAAGGAAATGCTCGATACGATGGTAATCCGGGAGCTGATTCTCCAGCAGGCGGCAAAAGATGGTATTGATAAGTCTGCGGAGGTTGCCGAAAAGCTCGAAGACCTGAAGAAACGGGTTGTCGTAGAGGCATTCCTCAAGAAGAAAGTTGAGTCCGAATCGAAGGTTTCAGATGAGGACCTGAAGAAGTTCTATGAGCAGAATAAGGATAAGTTTAAGGCTGACGAGCAGATCAAGGCCAGCCATATTCTTGTCAAGGGCGAGAAAGAAGCGAAAGATGTCCTTGCCCAGATCAAGGCTGGTGGAAATTTCGAGGAATTGGCAAAGAAGAATTCGGTTGATTCCTCTGCGTCAAAGGGGGGCGATCTCGGTTGGTTTGGCAAGGGCACCATGGTGCCGGCGTTCGAGAAAGCGGCTTTGGCGCTCAAGGACGGTCAGGTGTCTGATGTCGTCAAGTCTGACTTCGGTTTTCACATCATCAAGCTGACCGGCAAGCGCCCGGCCGGTGTGCGGCCCTTTGAAGAGGTAAAGGAGCAGATCAAAGGGGCAATCATGCCCGGAAAACAGCAGGAAGTCTTCCAGAAGATAAAGGAAGAGCTGAAAAAGAGCGCCAAGATTACGATCAAGGAAGACGTTCTGAACAGCCTGGGTGGCACGGCTGATGTTGCCAAACCGGCTGAAGCTGTCAAGCCTGCACCGGCCGCTGCCGGGAAAAAATAATGATACCGGACGTCTGCCGTTTCATGAATCGTAAGCGGGTTGGCGTTCACAGCCTTGCTGCGGTGTTGCTTCTCGTCTCATGTGCGGCAGCCCCTTCTGGTCACGCTGCAGTTGTTAATGCAGTGGCTGCTCTGGTCAATGACGAAATCATCACCCTGCATGAGATTAACCGGGAGGCGCAATCGGTTATCAGGGAGGCGGAGAAGAAAGAACGTCTTGATGACGCTGGCCGTTCGCAGATTAAGCGCCAGGTGCTTGATCGGCTGGTTGAAAAGCGGCTTGTGGACCAGAAAGTCCGCGAGCTTAATATCCGTGTTTCTGAAGAAGAAATCCGTCAGGCAATTGAGGATGTCAAAAAACAGAACAATATGGCATCACAAGAGATTCTCGTTGCCGCTCTGGCAGGTCAGGGGCTTTCATTTGAGCAGTACCGCAGTCAACTGCGCGAGCAGATCGAAAAACTTAAACTGGTAAGTCAGGAAGTACGCTCGAAAATACAGGTCGGAGAGTCGGAGGTCCGTGAATTTTACGATGCGAATCCTCTAAAGTATACCGAAGATGAAACGTTCCGTGCCCGGCACATCTACTTCCGGACATCGGAGAAATCACCGGCGGATGAAATCAAGCGGACAATGACAACGGCACTGATGGTGCTTGCTGAAGCCAAGGGAGGAAGGAATTTTGCTGAATTGGCCCGGGCATATTCCGAGGATCCTGCCGCTCGTAAGGATGGCGGTGATCTTGGGGTTTTCCGCAAGGGTGATATGCTGCCGGAGCTTGAGCGGGCGGTCATGGCGATGAAGCCGGGAGATGTCAGCGAGCTGGTCTATACTTCTTCCGGTTTTCACATTGTCAGGCTTGAAGAGCGGATTGCCGGAAAGCTGAAACCCTTTGAACAGGTAAAGGGTGAAGTCGAAGAGCTGCTCTACCGTAAAAAATCAGAAGAGCGATTCAGCCAATGGGCCAAAGAATTAAAAAGCCGTGCCAGCATTGAAATAAAGGAGTTGAGCGGACTGTTGTAAGCTCATCGCGGTTATGTCTAGAAAGTACGGGCTGTTCCTGCCATCAACAGGGACAGCCCGTCTGTTTTGGGGCCTGAAGTGCCACCCGACCTACTCTTTGCGCCGCAGGCACGAGAGAAATTCTTCGCAGGAAAGCTGTTTTTTGCTGACAAGATGAGCAATCTCGCGGCTCATGGCCTGTTTTTCACCGGTCTTCATATCTTCCTTGAGCAGAACGAAAAAGGGAATGTTCCTGCTGTAAGGGAAAAGACGGAATTTCTCAAGGAGTTCAAAAGCCGACATGTCACTGAGCATCAATGAGCAGAACGCAAGGTATTTGGGATGGATTGAGGTCAGAGCAAGCGCCTCTTTACCGGTGTATCCCTTGATGATTTCGAACCCGATGGACTCTATGGCCCGGGAGAGTTGCTCCTCGCCACTGCGAGATACGACCAGTGCCTCAAGGTCCCATGTTTCAACATCTTCGGTCAGCCCGAAGACCGCCAGCCGGTCAAGCAGATAGGGAACGTCGACCGGCAGGGTAAAAAATCCGGCAATCGGGAAGACCCCGCCAACTTTTCCGGTTTCACTCAGGAATACCGGAAGTACCGGAATGTCGCGGGTTTCACGGTTTGATTTCAGAGCCAGGAGCAGTCCCCAGCCATCTTCGGAATGGGGTGATATGTCGAGCACAATGCCGAGGGGGCGTTCTCGTGCCACCTTGTCAAGGCAGCCGAGGCGGCACTGGTAGCCGCCGGCGCTTACGTATGAAAGCAGGATCTGGCCACGGTTGCTCCCTGCCGCGATGCCGAGCAGCCATAATTCCCGCTTTTCCTGGTGCTGTGCCATGGGTGAGCTCCTTCGTAACAGGATTCTATCGGTCTTGTTTAGCAAGTTTATCTGCTAAAGGCCAGCAAAAGATGACAGGGTGGGTCTTGATACGTAACTGGCATTATTCTGCAGAATAGCGCTCAAGTACTCTGTCGATGATCGTGCTTGTCGACTTGCCGTCAACAAAGCTGACCAATTCAACTCTGCCCCCGTAGGCCTCGACGATTTCACGCCCCACAACGGCATCTGCCGTGTAATCGCCCCCTTTTACCAGAATGTCAGGTTTGAGCATTGATATCAGTTCAAGCGGGGTATCTTCGTCAAATATCGTCACATAATCGATGCAGTCAAGCGCTGCAAGGATGTGGGCCCGCTCTTCTTCGGCAATCAGGGGGCGGCGGGACCCCTTTAGTCGATGCACCGATGCATCACTGTTCAGTCCCAGCACAAGGGTGTCCCCCAGGCTGCGCGCTTTCTGAAGATATTTTACGTGGCCGGCGTGTAGCAGATCGAAGCAGCCATTGGTAAAGACGACAGTTCTGCCGCGCAGTTTTTCTGCAGCAAGCAGTCCGGTCAGCACGTCGCGGTTCTTTATTTTTTCATCACTGTCATGGTGAGCCAGGGAAGCAGCTCCGATGATTTCGGCAGGGGTGACGGTCGATGTCCCCAGCTTGGAAACCGCGATTCCGGCAGCGATATTTGCCAGAATGGCCGCCTGCTCCATGGCCATACTACCCGCCAGGGCGATGGCAAGTGCTGAAATGACGGTATCCCCCGCCCCGGATACGTCAAATACTTCACGGGCAACCGTTGGTATGTGGACCGGTGCTGATTCTCGCCGAAAGAGCGACATCCCCTCCTCGCTGCGGGTGATCAGCAGACTGTCAATCCGTGCCGCATTCATAATCAAATCTGCTGCCTTGAGCAAAGAGTCCTGATCGCGGATGGCAATGCCTGATGCAGCTTCAGCCTCTTTGCGGTTAGGAGTCAGGACAGAAGCGAAGCGGTAGCGGCCGTAATCGCTTCCTTTCGGATCGACCACGACCGGAATGCCGGCTGTTCGTGCGGTGTCAATGGCTGTGGCAAGAACCCGCTCGGTCAGAACACCTTTGCCGTAATCAGACAGAAGCAGCACCGCGTAACGGTTCGCATGGGTTCCGATCCATCGGCAGAGCCGCTCTTCGCCCTCGGGGGAAAGCGGATTGCGTGATTCACGGTCGATCCGCACAATCTGCTGATGTGATGCAATGACGCGTGTCTTACGGCTGGTATGGCGACAGCTGTCCATGAAAACGGCCGTATGTCCGATCTGGCGCTGTTCAAGCATTTCCAGCAGAACCCTGCCGTTACTGTCATCTCCGGTCACGGAGCAGACATCAACCTGGGCGCCGAGTGACACGAGATTGTTGGCAACGTTCCCGGCGCCGCCAAGCCTCATCTCTTCCCGCAGGATGTCGACAACCTGGACCGGGGCCTCGGGCGATATCCGGTCCGTTTTGCCCCATAGATACTCGTCAAGCATCAGGTCGCCGATCACCAGGCAGGAGATGTGAGAAACACGGCTGAAAAGCGATTCAATTGATTTTCTGTCCATAGTCACCGCTCCCGGTTTTGATGAGTCAAGTGGTGTGCGCCTGCCGGAAAGTATCCAGGATTTCACGCCGGGCCTCACCGACAGTCAGGGGGATCCGCTTGAATGGCAGGCGGTCGCCGGTTTTCAGCTGATGAATCAGCTCAGCAATATAGGGAAGACGCAGCTTGACACTAGCCAGGTCCTCGCGCCCTGCAAACACCTCTTCGGGGGTGCCGCTGCGCACGACGGTGCCGCGGCTTAAGATGTGAAGCCTCCCCAGAAAGACCGGCACAAGATCGACACTGTGGGTCGCCATTACGATCGTGACTCCCGACTCGCGATTCAGGCGGGTCAGCAGTTCCATCATGCGGTATTCGCCCATCGGGTCGAGCCCGGCTGTTGGCTCGTCCAGCAGCAGGATGCCGTGCCCCATGGCCAGGAGACCGGCAATGCAGACCCGTTTTTTCTGGCCAAAACTTAAGTTATGGATGTCCTTGCCTGCCAGGTCAGACATTTCAACGTCAATAAGTGCCCTGGTAACCCGTTCTGCAACTTCCTGCTCTCCGAAACCCATGTTGCGCGGCCCGAATGCCACATCTTCGTAGACTGAATGGGCAAAAAGCTGATCGTCGGGGTTTTGAAAGACCAGCCCCATCCGGCTGTATATCTGCCGGGGAGAAAGGCGCCTGATATCGTCACCGTCCAACCGGACATCACCACTGAAATCCTTGATCATGCCATCCAGCAGGCGGAGCAGAGTCGTCTTGCCCGAACCGTTTGAACCGAGAATGCCGCAGAACTCTCCAGGGGCAACCTCAAGCGTGATGTCGGAGAGCGCAGGCGTGCCGTCCGGGTAGCGGAATGATTCGATGCGGGCTGTGATTCGTGGTTCGTTCATGGCCAGTTTTGCAACGTCCATGCTGCCGTGGCGCAGAGGACGACGATCAGCAGGCCTCCAAGGTGTGAGCGCCGCAGATGGGCGCCCTGCAGCATGGGAAGGGATCCGTCATAGCCCCGCTGGGTCATGGCAACGGTCATGGCATGGCTGGTGTCAAAAGCCCGGATGGTAAGCAGGCCGGCCATGGTGCCGAACGACCGCAGGCCCCGCCGGATGCCGCTGTAGCCCAGGCGGTTCTTCTGGGCGGTGTAGACCGTGCCGGCACTGTCGTAGAGCATGAAGAGCGCCCGCCAGGCGAACAGGGCAACCTCAATCAGCCCACGGGGGACCCTAAACCATGCCAGAGCTGCCATTGCCCCGGTAAAGCTCATAATGTGGCCGAGCAGGAGTACGATTGATACTGCACCCAGAATACGGGCAGCAGCAGTCATGCCGGAGTTGAATCCGGCCGGATGGAAATTCAGCGTGGTGTCGGCGAGCGGGAGGGTGATCAGGACAGATGGTGAAATCCCGGAAAAGGACTTGATCAGAAGGATCGCCAGCATAAGCAGCAGCGGATGCAGCATACGGGCTGTCAACTGCCGCAGGGCCATGCCGAGAATCATTGTCCCGGCCAGACATATAACAGAAACCAGCCCGGAAAAAATGATCCCCCCTGAACTTACAACCAGCGTCAGAAGAAAAAAAGCGCCGATCAGGCTGATCCGCGGGTCAATTGTATCTGTCCCGCCAGGATTTATATGCTGGGGCAGGTGCCTCACCTGGTTCCAACCATACGAGCCAAAACGGTTTCCGCAGCGGAATAGGGGTCAATGGAACGGTCGCCCATACCGCTGATAACCTGTTCAAGGGTCCCGTCGCTGCTAATCTGTTCCATGGTGCGGCGGAAGAGCGTGTCGCGGAGGATCTCGGTGAAATGCCGCTCATCACGATCACGCAGAAACTGTTTCAGCATCCCGCTTGAGAAAAGGTGATCACGGTGGGCCAGAACCTC
>DCNF01000036.1:40293-40477 GCA_002322035.1 Geobacter sp. UBA1603 | reverse complement strand
GTAGCCTACTTTACATCAAGCCGCCATATTCCAAGGATGGATTTTATCCAACTCTATATGCAGGCTTCTTTCAACCTCTTCGGTATCATAGTCCGCCTGTAAGCCAAGCCAAAACGATGCAGTTGTACCGAAGAAACGGGCAAGGCGTGACGCGGTATCAGCGCCAACTGCCCGTTTTCCCTGG
>DCNF01000036.1:39783-40166 GCA_002322035.1 Geobacter sp. UBA1603 | reverse complement strand
ACTTCCCCAGGATGTACGTTTGCAAGATGTGCCATAGTATCACCTCAATGATAATCACAAATTTCAACCCGCGACGCTGTACCTTCATCCCACACGAAACATACCCGCCACTGGTCATTGATCCGTATACTCCATTGCCCTTCACGATCACGAGAAAGCTTTTCAAGTCTGTTCTGCGGTGGAATGTGAAGATCATCAACCCTGCGGGCGTTGTTCAACATCCTCAGCTTCCGACGTGCCACCTGCTGAATGTCATGTGGCAATTTGCGTGAAAACACACCTTGCCAGACTTTCTCGGTTTCGTTGTCGTGGAATGAAACGATCATAGCAGCATACTACCGCGCAGCGAAAGTATGCGCAAGCAGATTTTCAAAAGCGCAACC
>DCNF01000036.1:39517-39699 GCA_002322035.1 Geobacter sp. UBA1603 | reverse complement strand
AGGCAGAGTCAACGTCATGTTTTAGGGTAAGGCATTGACACAATGACCGCTATGACTGATTATGCTGCTGTATGCGCATCCTGATCTACGGACTCAATTATTCTCCCGAACTGACCGGTGTCGGAAAATATACCGGTGAGATGGCAGGCTGGCTGGCACGCCAGGGGCATGAGGTTCGGGTG
>DCNF01000036.1:37789-39463 GCA_002322035.1 Geobacter sp. UBA1603 | reverse complement strand
GAATGGCGAATCGGCGCCGGCTATTCTGCCTGGGGTAGTAGGCCCGAGAAGATCTGCGGCGTTACGGTTTTCCGCACTCCGCTCTGGGTGCCTGAGGCACCGACTACCGTCAAGAGAGTGCTGCACCTCCTGACTTTTACCCTCGGGAGCATCCCCCGGCTGCTTGGTCAGCTTTCCTGGCGACCCGATGTCACTATCGGTATAGCCCCTTCCTTTTTTTGCACCCCGGCAACCCTTTTCTTTGCAGCCCTGTCAGGCAGCCGCAGCTGGCTGCATATCCAGGATTTCGAAATCGACGCCATGTTCGGCCTCGGCATGATGCGCGGTCACGGTCTGCTTGCCCGATGCGCATTTGCTGTAGAACGCTTTCTCCTGCAGCGTTTTGACCGGGTTTCAACCATTTCCGCTAGTATGCGCGACCGGTTGCATGCCAAAGGGGTTAAGCCGCAGCGAGTGGTTCTGTTCCCCAACTGGGTCGATACCGATTTCATCTCTCCCGATTGTGACGGCAGCAGCTTACGCCAGACGCTGGGGCTGAAGCCTGCTGACAGGGTGGTTCTTTACTCCGGCAATCTTGGCAAAAAGCAGGGGCTGGAAATCGTACTGGAAGCCGCACAGGCATTGAAACACCGCCATGACCTGTTTTTTGTCATCGTCGGCGAGGGGGCCCACAAGGAGTATCTGGTGGCTGATGCAGTGGCACGAGGACTGAACAATGTCCTCTTCTTCCCTCTTCAGCCTTACCGGTCATTGCCCGAGCTACTGCAGCTGGCCGATCTGCATCTGGTGATCCAGAAACGCGGTGCAGCCGATGCGGTGATGCCTTCCAAGCTGACCGGCATTCTTGCAGCAGGCGGTCAGGCGATAATTACAGCTGATGCCGATACTGAGCTCGGCAGACTGGTTGAAGGAAATCCGGGCATTGCGACGCTGATTGAACCGGAAAACGGTGAGGCGCTCGTGGCGGCCATCGTAAAGCTTGTCGACTCACCCGATCGCCAGGGTTTCAATCCTGTTGCACGGCAGTATGTGCTTGATCATCTGGATACTGAACGGGTACTCGAACGCTTTGAAGCGGATCTGATGCAGACACACGGTGCCTCTTCCCCATCAGGGCATTGACATCATACAGGGTACTGCTAATATAGCATTCCATGGTCAGGCATTGCTTTACTGGTATTATTTAAAACATGAGGGATTTACATTTTCATGCTCAGGCAACAAGCTGACACATTCCGCCGTATTGCCGTTTTTCTCGACATGTGTGCAATGCTCTGTGCCTTCTTTCTTGCCTACTACCTGCGTTCTAAAGCCGGAGCGTTGACCGAGCTGAATGATTATGCCTGGATTCTGCTCTTTGCTTTGCCTGTCTGTTTTTTTCTGTTGAGCCATTTTTCTCTGTATGAATCACTCCGCACACATTCGTATGCCGCCATTCTGGCCATGATCCTGAAATCCCATGCTGCTCTCGTTCTGGTGATCTCTTCTCTTGTCTATCTGATTGATCCTCACCATTTCAGCAGGATTCTGCTGGGTTCATTTATTGCGTTAAGTTTTTTCTTTATCGCAACATTAAAGATCTTGATCAAGTTGGGGTTGGCGCACATGCGCCGCAAAGGGTACAATTTCAGGAACGTGCTTGTCATCGGAAGTGGTCACAGCGCCGAAAGTATC
>DCNF01000036.1:28895-37738 GCA_002322035.1 Geobacter sp. UBA1603 | reverse complement strand
TGATGAATGGGGACTGAGAATTTTTGTGCTGCAGCTCGACAGGGTGCCCAGCATTGATTACGGATCAAAAATCACGGTGCTTGATGGTACACCTGACAGTGTCATTGAAATCTGCAAGGTCCACATGATTGATGAGGTTCTCATTTTTTTACCGAGAAATGAGCATGATCTGATTGACAGGCTTATTGAGGAGTTGCAGATAATCGGCGTGACGACGCGAGTTGCCATCGATTACCTGTCATTACCGGGGCTGAACAAGGAGGCCGGTCTTTTGTTCGGTGAAATTCCCATGCTGACCTATAGCCATTTTTCACTGAACAGCGATCAACTGCTTGCCAAACGTCTTCTGGACATTCTCGGTTCGATCGTCGGACTTATGCTTAATCTGCTGATGTTTCCGTTCATCGCTGCAGCCATCAAGCTGGACTCTCCCGGACCGGTTTTTTTTGGTCAGCGCCGCATCGGCGAACATCGCCGGAACTTTACCTGCTGGAAATACCGAACCATGTATCTGGATGCTGAAGCGAAAAAACAGGAACTGATGGCTCAGAACGAAATGAACGGCGCGATGTTCAAAATTACCTCGGACCCAAGAATCACCCGGGTTGGGCGTCTCCTTCGCAGGCTGAGTCTCGATGAGTTCCCCCAGTTCTGGAATGTTCTTACAGGCGATATGAGTATGGTTGGAACCCGGCCGCCGACACCTGATGAAGTTGCAGTTTACGAAAACTGGCAACGCAAGCGTATTTCAATCAGGCCAGGTATTACCGGCCTGTGGCAGATAAGCGGACGGAGTACTATACGTAATTTTGATGATGTGGTACGACTTGACATTGAATATATTGAATCCTGGTCAATCTGGCTCGATATTCGAATCATCCTCAAAACCCCTCTGGTGATTTTTAATCAGCAGGGAGCTCACTAACAGTATGCGATCATAGATCGTTGCGCTCTTTTAGTCATTGATTCGGTGCCTTCCGGGAGGAATATGAAACTCTTGACCCTCTGTTTAGCCGCTGCCTTGATTTTCGTCGTGAATACCACCGTTTATGCTGCGGAGCCGGTTTCTTTCCACAATGGTCTTTCACTGCAGGGTTTTACCGGAGTGCTGAATATACCGAGTGCCCGGGTAACTGACGAGGGGTGGCTGTACGGTCTCTATTCCAATCAGGAGGAGAGTTCATGGCGCACAAAAATCCCATTCCAGCATAACACCATGTTCTCTTTCGGCCTGTTCAGCTTCATTGAACTTGGCGGGCGTTTCTTCGAGGCGCCAGGCGTAGGACGAGACCTGTCCGGCAACGTGAAAATAACGACGGCACCTCTGAGCCGCAACTATCCGCTGTTACCGGTTGCAGCCCTCGGGGTTCAGGACGTTGGCGGCGGAGCAACCTTTTTGCGATCCCGCTATCTGGCAATATCTGAAGATATCTGGCGTATGCGCCTTACCGCCGGCTACGGCTTTGGACCGGATAGAATGAAGGGGGCTTTTGCCGGCGGCGAGTTTAAGGTGCATGATCTGCTCTACCTGCTGGCAGACTATGACACCCGCGAGACTAACATTGGAGCACGGGTGGTTACGCCCCAGTTCTGGAAGGTCCCGGTCCAATTTACCACAACGGTTAAAACGTCTCTCAACCATAAACCGGGAGATTTCGAAGTCGCTGCCGGCTTCAGCCTGCCACTGGATTTTACGGTTCGCAAGAACGTTTCACCGAAATCAGACCGTTCAGCCAGCGTTTCTCCAGCCCCGCCCTCCCCTGCCGCACATACGACCGAACCGGTTCATGCCGTTCCACAGGCGGCAAAGACTGAATCGCCTGCATCTGCCAGTTCTCATGAGTCCAGAAACGCCGCTAACCGAGGAGCGATTACAGATCCTCTCTTATTGCTGCGCACGCGGCTTGCCGAGGAGGGATTCCTCAATATCCGGGTAGGAGCCCGTGCACGGACACTGACGGTGGAATATGAAAATACCATGTTTAACCACAACGAACTGGATGCACTCGGCCTTGTGGCCGGACTGGCCTGTCAGTCGGCTCCTGACGATATCGAAACCGTGCGCGTTACTGTTAAGCACCGAAACATCCCGGTCGTAAACATAACTGCACGGCTGCATGATCTAAAGCGTTTTCTCGAGAGTTCGAGCAATTCCTCTGCCAGCAGCACGTTCCTTAAAATCGACTTTGAAAACCCGAACGATGGAGACGGTGGCAGTCTGACGAACGAGTCGCTTTTTTTCACATCACTCAGCATCGGGCCCGGCCTGACCACGTTTATCGGAACAGAAGTCGGGGCATTTGATTACCTGCTCTCCGTCAAACCTGAACTGACAACTTTACTCTGGAAGGGCGCCGCAGCAACTGCCCGATGGGACGTGCCGGTGGCCTGGAGCGAAAATCTTGAAAACGGCAGGCTCTACCGCAGCAGCCGCAGCCCGGCCCAGATTGACCGACTGATGCTGTTTCAGGCTTTCAAACCGTTTCCTTCGGTGATGGTTCAGGCTGGGGCCGGAATGATCCTGCACGACCGTTACGGGGTGTTGAACGAAGCCGGATGGAGCCCAGGCTTAGGGAAACACCGCTTTAGGATTGCTCAGGGATGGAACCGAAACCAGGCAGACAGTAAAGAGTCAAGCCTGGCTCTCGGTTCATACCGCTACTATCATGCACCCCTTGACATGTCCCTGGAAGCTGCTGCCGGCAGGTTCTGGTCCGAAGACACGGGGTTCAGCATCGAATTGAAACGTTTCTGGAGAGATGCTGCATTTTCCGCCATGTATAAGAACAGTACCGGCAGCGATCATAAACGATGGCAGTCGGTAGGCGTACAGATCAGCTTCCCCCTGACACCCCGTCGTGACATGAAACCTGTGGCAGGCTTTCAAGTCCGGGGAAATGACGAGTGGTCCTATGCCCAGAACTCAACGCTAAAAAACAGGAACATGGGAGCTGGTAATGTTAACTGGATACCAACCTATCCACTTGCTGTAAATCCTCAACCGGCTCAGGCCTTGTATCGTTCGTTTTACAACCGAGACCGCCTCTCGGCAGCCTATATCCGACAGCACGCCGACCGCCTGCGGGAAGCATGGCAAATATACCGGAATAGCGGGCAATGACACAACTCGCAACACCTCTAACAAGCTGTAGATAGAGCTCTTTCTAAGTAGTTTATTTCCGATTTATCTGTTGACTTCAGAGCCAATTACGCTAATATAGCAAATATTAATTTCCGTATTATTTGCCCCGTAATGAGAATAATAAAAGGAGGATCAAACGTATGAGTATGAACAAATCAATAAGAATGTATGCTTTGCTTTCATTGACTGCCGGCCTTTTAAGCGCCTGCGGCGACAGTGACTACACGCCGCCTGCCGCTCCCAGCGGACCGGCCGGAAAAATAGTCCAGGGTCCGGTGGTTGGAGCCATTGTCTATGCCGATGACATCTCCGGAACCGGCACCCGGCTCTCCCGGGATGCGGCCGAGATTTACACCACCACTGACGCCAATGGCAACTTCCAGCTGCCGACAACCCCGACCTATCGCCATGTGCTCGTCTCTGAAGGTGGAAAAGACAAGATAACAGGTCAGGACGCCATCCAGATGATCGCGCCGGCCGGATCAAAAAACGTAACCCCCCTGACCACGCTGGTTGCCCTTGATACCACCGGCACCGTCAAGGCAAAACTGGAAACGCTCAACAACGGGGCAGCATTTGACAGCGACATTTCAGCATCAGCGACACCTGCGGCCCTGATGCTGGCCAAATCGGTCGAGACAATCGTCCAGTCGATCACCGCCACCATCCAGAGCAAATCGACGGCGGTCACAAGCGCGCAGCTGGAGTCGGTCCAGACCCAGACACTGCAGGCAATTTCAGCAACGGTTTCCAGCGCGTCAACAGCAACTCTCTCCACTCCGGCCCTGCTGAATACGACCATGACAACGGCGGTCACCACTGCAATCAGCAGCATCAACAGCAGCAACAGCAATATTACGCTGCAAGCGGCCCAGGCCACTACCATAGCGACCAATGCGGTGACCGCTGCGGTCACGGTCACCGGGACAGGGGCCTCAGTGACCTCGGCAACCCCGGTCCCGACCACCGGATCCGTGGTTGAAGCAACGGCCGTTACCCCCACGACGTTCACGAATGCCGTCAGCACCACCGCAACGGCTGTGGCAACAACAACGACGGCAACAGCGACACCCACGACCTATACTCCGCCGACGATCACCGTTGTCGAATTCCCGGCCGTTACTGCCGTGACCCCGGCCAATGGCACAACCAGCACAGCCGGCACAGCCATCAGCGCCACCTTCAGCCTTGCCATGGACAGCGCCTCGGTCACTAATCCGGCCAACTGGACGGTCAAGGCCGGCACAACCACCATTTCCGGCAGCGTCAGCTACAACGCCACGAGCAAAGTCGCCACCTTCACCCCGGCAAGCCCAATCGCGGCCGGCACGACCGTCACCGTTACCATCAAAAAGGGTGTCCTTATCTCCGGCTCAACAACCATCGGGCTTGTCAATGACCAAACCTGGAGTTTCACCACCGCGCAGGCGACGACACCTACCACCGGCAGCACCGGCGGGAGCGGCGGCACTGGCTTCTAAGCTCTACCAGAGCTAACCAGATACCTATTTAGATGCATATTTATCAGCACCTGAGTAAACCTCGGGGGCTGTTTTTATGTGTTCAGCAGCCCGCCAATCCGCCTGAACACGAACGTGGCGAGACGACAACGTCTCCACCCCTGATGCTGTGATAAACAGGCCTTGTGTGCGATTCTTCTTGTCTGCTCGAACGGCTGGCGTTCCTGCGACTTTCTTCGGGTTCACTACAGCCCCGGATATCGCGTACCGGCGCCGTTCGGCTGATGTTCCCACCTTCAGGGCCCGTCACACAGAGGGCATGACAGACCTTAAGGCTTGACGCGCCGCATCAGGTTATCAGCCTCATATTCAGAGCAACGAATTGATGGCATACGCAGCCGCAGCGGGCTCCAGAGGGGACGACCAGACGAAAAAAAGGCGCCCCGTGTGTCCAAGGGGCGCCTTTCAAAACAGCCTGTTGAGAAGGTGAATCAGTCGCAGGTGAAGCTGGTTTCAATTCTGCGGTTTTTGGCTTTGCCGGCAGCGCTTTTGTTGTCAGCCACCGGTTTGGTCGGGCCGTATCCCACCGTCTCAATCCGCTCCGGAGCAACTCCGTAGTTTTTGGTAAGGTATCCCTTGACACTGTCGGCCCGGCGCTTGGAGAGCTTCATATTTGCCTCCTTGCTGCCAACATTGTCCGTATGGCCCGAAATCTGGCCTTTGGCGTTGGGGAACTCCTTCAGAAAAATACCGAGAATTTTCAGGTCCGATTCGTACTTGGGCTTGATATCAGCTTTGTTGGTGTCAAACTGAATCGCAATAACGGCCGGCTTGCTGCAGAAGCGCTCGGCGGCCTTGACCGCTGCGGCCGATGCCTTGGGCTGGGCGGCTTCTACCGGCGGCGGGCAGCCGTTGGCATCAACCTTTGTGCCGGCAGGAGTACCGGGGCATTTGTCGAGATAATCGGGCACGCCGTCCTTGTCGGAATCAAGGGGGCAGCCGGTGCTGTCAACCTTTACGCCGGCGGGGGTATCGGGGCACTTGTCAAGGCTGTCGATGACGCCGTCGCCGTCACTGTCCTTGGGCGGAGCAGGGGCAGGCTTCGGAGCTGGCTTGGGCGGTTCAGGCACGATGACCGGTGCGGCCGGGGCCGCTTTGGGCTGTACGGCCTCAACAACCGGCGCCGGGGCAGCGACCGGCTTGGCAACCGGCGCGGTGCCACCGAAGGGGATGTAGGCACCCACGGTATAGGAAAGATTGTGAACATTCTTGCCGTGGAACTGGGATGAGCCCGCCTCGGCGATAATATGGCGCACATCAGCCCGCAGGGCAAATGAGTCGTTCAGGAACATCTTCAGTCCGGCACCGTAATCAAATGCGCCGCGGGCTTTTTTCGATACAAGGACAGATGGTCCATCCAGTTGATAGAGTCCATAGCCAACCGCAAGAAATGGCACCAGCGAGCTTTTGGGGTACATGTTGTAGACCAGGTCAAAACCGGGCTTAAACAAAGCAATTTTCTTGCCTGTTGGTGAATGAGACGTACGGGTGTAGTCCATTCCGCCTTCAACCGCGATCCGCTCGGTGGCGTTGTAGCCGAGGCGGGCACCGTAGAGCAGGTTTGTCTTCAGGTGCTGCTTGCCGCCTTCAAAGGTGTATCCGCCCACCAGCGGAGACACATAGAAATCACCCTGTTTGACAGCGGCTGATGCTCCAGCCGCCCATGTGACTGCCAGAACGCATCCGGCGGTTACTACCATTTTCCTCATACGACCTCCTTACCTGTCCCAGATGTAATGACGTGCCTGAAAGCAATTGGAGCTTTCATCATTCAAGCCAATATTGTAAAAGTAAAAATACCAAAAAATTGCCATAATGCAAGTAAACTGTTATTCAGGATCCATGAACATGAACAAGAAACTGACCATCGCCGCGGGAAGCGTTGCCGCACTTCTGCTTTTTTTTGTTGTCGCCATACTGCCCGGCATTGTTCGCAACAAAGCCGTTATGGCCCTGCAAGATGCAACCGGACGGGCGGTGAGCATCGGTGCCGTCTCAATCAATCCGTTCAGCCTGACCGTGACCGTTCGCGACCTGACCGTGGCTGAAAATGCTCCGACCCCGCTTTTGAAGCTTGCCGGCCTGCGGGCCTCCCTTTCAGCCAGTTCACTTTTCCGGCGCAGTTTCATCCTCGATGAGCTGACCATCGACACGCCGGTTGTCAGCGTTGTCCGCCTGGCGTCCAACCGCTACAGCTTCAGCGATATCATCACCAGGAGCGCTGCCCGGCCGAAGCAGCCCGGTGGCGGATCACCGCTTTATTCCCTTAACAACATCCGCATCATAAACGGCTCGATCGATTTTGACGACCAGGCGGTCAGCGGCGGCAGAAAACACACGATCCGCAACCTGGATGTCGCGATCCCCTTTATCAGCAATATACCCTACCTGGTGGAATCTTACGTCGATCCGAAGTTTTCGGCAGAAATCGACGGGGCGCATCTCTCCTTTACCGGCAAAACCAAACCGCTCAGCAGCTCCATGGAAACATCACTGCAGATCGAGCTGCAACGCCTGAAACTGGCCCCGCTTCTGGCCTACGCGCCGACACCGCTGCCGGTCGCCCTGACATCGGGAGACATAAGCATCAATGCCGAACTGAACTACCGGGCATCACGCCAGACAAAACCGGATCTGACCCTGAAAGGGATCATCCGGCTGGATGGCCTGGCTGTTACCCAGGCCGGCGGGCAGGAAATGCTGAAGATCCCCACCCTGCAGGTCAAAGCTGCCCGGATCGCCCCCTTTGCCCGCCAGTTCCTGATCGACTCCATCGCCCTTGAAGGGGCTGAACTCTTTGTAAGCCGCAATGCACGGGGGGAATGGGCCCACCAGCGGCTGTTCTCCTCCAGGGACACGGCGCACGTCACGCCAGACAAAAAACCGGCGCCCCCCCCTGCCCCACCCCATCTGCAGATCGGGTCATTTACCGTGGCAAACAGCACGCTACATCTGAAGGATACAAGCGTTCCGGGCGGTTTCAGCGAGACCGTGTCAGAGATCGATGCCACGGTTACCGGTTTCTCGACGGCACCCGGCACCCCGGCCAGTTTTGAGCTGTCCCTCACGGCCGACTCGGCGGCCACCCTGGCTGCAGAAGGCACGTTTTCCAGCGTCGACAAAAACGCCCGCTGTTCCTTTGAACTTGCGGGACTCACACTCCAGCGGGGATGGCCCTACCTGGCCCGTTTTCTGACCGCACCGGTTCAGGGGACACTCGACCTTGCCGGACAGGTAAGCTATGCTCCTGATCAGGGGGTTGAGCTCACCCGCGCTTCCCTGGGGGGCCGCGGGCTTGCGGCCCGGTACGGAGAGCGGGAAGGCATATCTCTTGATCGCTTCGACATCGGTGACGTATCCTACCGCCAGAAGCAGAATCTGCTCGATGTCGGCGAAATCAGGCTGAACCGGGGAACCATCTCTCTTTCCCGGGAAACAGACGGCTCACTCTCGCTGCAGTCCCTGCTGAAAAAACCCCAAACGGCCGCAGCCCGTGCCCCGCAGCCGCGATCGCCGGCCCGGGCCGAAGTCCGTCCCGAGTTCAGCTACCGCGTGAAAAAAATCGCCGTCGACCGGCTCTCGGCCACCCTGACCGACAAGGCCCGGCCCGAGCGGCCCCGTTTCAGTCTCACAAACACCTCGATCGGCCTGGCACGGCTTCAGGGCCCCCGCTTCACCCCGGCACCGCTGACATTCTCCACCACCTTCAACAAGGCCACACCGGTAAAGGCCTCGGGCCAGATCACCCCCTCCCCGTTCCGCTATCAGGGAACAGTGGCAATCGGCCGGCTGCCGCTGCGCGATTTCGAGGCCTATTTTCCTTCCAACCTGAACGTATTCGTCCAGGCCGGCACCGCTGACACCGGCATGACCGTTGACATCGGCATCACAAACGGGAAACCGGTCGGAAGTTTCAAGGGAACTGCCGGTATTCGCGGTTTTCATGCCATCGATACCAAAGCCGAGGAAGACCTGCTCTCCTGGGAGAGCCTGCAATTTGATGAAATCGGCGGCACCCTTGATCCGTTCAGCCTCTCCCTGCGCCAGATCGCACTGAACAGCGTCTACTCCCGGATCATCATCCGCAAGGACGGCAGCCTCAACCTTCAGAACCTGGTCGAGAAGCAGGCAGCACCATCCCCCGCAAGCGGAAACAGTGCGGTGCCGGCCGACACACCACT
>DCNF01000036.1:13661-28851 GCA_002322035.1 Geobacter sp. UBA1603 | reverse complement strand
CCCGCCCCGCGCCGAAACAGCCCCGCCATCGGTCAGGATCGACAACCTCACCATCCAGGACGGCACGCTGTCATTTACCGACCACCATCTGCCGCAACAGTTCGCCACCACATTTTACCATCTGGGAGGCCGGGTCAGCGGCCTGAGTTCAGAACAGTCGACACTGGCGGACGTGGACCTGCGCGGTGCCCTGGAGAATCACTCGCCGCTGCAGATCACCGGCCAGATCAACCCGCTGCGCAACGACCTGTTTGTGGATCTGAAAGTCGCCTTCCGTGACATCGAGCTTTCGCCGGTAACTCCCTATTCCGGCACCTATCTGGGCTATACGGTGGAAAAAGGGAAGCTCTATCTCGACCTGAAATACCGCATCGACAAAAAACAGCTCGATTCAGAGAACAAGGTCTTTATCGACCAGTTCACCTTCGGTGAAAAAGTTGACAGTGACAAGGCCACCAGCCTGCCGGTCAAACTGGGCCTGGCGCTCCTGAAAGACCGCAAGGGGGAGATTCACCTGGATCTGCCGGTAAACGGCCGGACCGATGACCCGAAATTCAGTATCTGGGGTGTTGTCTGGCAGGTGGTCAAAAACCTGCTGGTCAAGGCGGTCACATCCCCCTTTGCCCTGCTCTCCTCAATGTTCGGCGGCGGGGAAGATTTCAGTGCCGTCAGCTTTGCCAACGGCACCAGCACACTGCCCCAGGCGGAAGAGCAGAAGCTGTCTACGCTGGCAAAGGTGCTGCTGGACCGGCCGGCACTCAAGGTTGAGCTGAAAGGGTATGTCGACCGTGAGAAGGACACCGAGGCCTACCGCCGCGAACTCTTGGAGCGCAAGCTGAAAAACGAGAAATATCTGGCACTGGGGCGCGAAGGGACACTCAAGGAGGGCGAAAAGGCAGACACCATCACGATTACACCGCAGGACTATCCGCTCTACCTGGCAGCCGTGTACCGCAAGGAAAACTTCCCCAAACCGCGAAACGTGCTCGGGATCGTCAAGGAGCTCCCCCCTGATGAGATGCGTAAACTGATCATTGCCAACACCGTCATCGGAGAAGCGGAGCTGCAGACGCTGGCCCGGGAGCGGGCGGCAGCGGTCAAGAACCATCTGGTCAGCACAGGGGCTGTACCGGCCGAACGGATATTCTTAAAAAATGACGACGTCTTCAAGGCTCCGGCCAAAGACGGCTCCCGCAGCCGGGTGGAACTGAACGCGATTGCCCCCTGACCGCCAGCCATGAACTCCGACCTGACCTCCGCCCCGATCCCGCTGCTTGTACGCCGTCTGGCAATACCGGCCGGCACCGGCTTTTTCTTTAACACCATGTTCAACGTGGTCGACACCTGGTATGGCGGAAAACTTTCCACCACCGCCCTGGCGGCCATGTCGCTTTCATTCCCGGTTTTTTTTATCATGCTCTCGGTCGGCATGGGTATTTCAAGCAGCACCACAGCCCTGGTCGGTTCGGCGCTCGGCCGGGGTGACCGCCACGAAACCAGGATGTTCATCCTGCAGGCATTTTCGTTCGCGTCACTGCAGGCGGTGCTGCTGACACTGGCGGGGCTGGCTTTGTCACCGGCTGTCTTTCGCCTGATGGGAGCAAGCGGAGATTACCTGACGCTGGCAACGGTCTACATGCAGGTCATTTTCGCCGGGTGCAGCTTTTTTCTGCTCAACTTCGCCATGAGCGCCACGCTCAGTGCCCATGGCGACACCACCAGCTATCGCAACTTCCTGATAGCCGGTTTTTTCCTGAATCTGCTGCTCGACCCCTGGTTCATGTACGGAGGGTTCGGCATCCCGTCACTCGGTCTGGCCGGCGTCGCACTCTCCACCATCGCCATCCAGGCGCTCGGCACGGCCTACCTGTACCGGCAGCTGGCCCGTACCGGAGCAATCGGCCGCTTTTCATTGCCTGAACTGATCCCCCGCAGGCGCTACCTGTTCGAGCTCTGCGCCCAGGGATTTCCGGCAGCCATGAGCATGCTGACCGTATCGATCGGCATCTTTATCATCACCTGGTTCGTGGGACGTTTCGGGACCGAGGCGGTGGCCGCCTACGGCATCGGAACCCGCATCGAGCAGATCGCTCTTCTGCCGGCCATGGGCCTCAATGTTTCGACCATCGCCCTGACCGCCCAGAACTTCGGAGCCGCTAAGATAGACCGGATCCGCTCGGTTCTGGCCGTGTCGCTGCGCTACGGAACCATTATTTCCGTCATCGGGACAACCGCCGCGCTTCTGCTGGGCAGCGAACTGATCGGCATATTCACCGGCGATCCGGCCGTCATCAGCCAGGGAACCCGTTTTCTGCAGATCGAGTCGTTCGTATTCCCGGCCTATATCCTGCTCTATATTTCGACTTCGGTCATGCAGGGGATTCAGCGCCCCGCTCTGGCGCTCTGGATCGGGCTCTACCGGCAGATCGCAGCTCCGATCGCAGTATTCTACCTGCTGACAGCGGTGTTCGGCAGCGGAATCAGCGGCATCTGGTGGGGCATTTTCGGTGTTACCTGGTCGGCGGCGATCCTGGTCGTCATCGTCGTCACCCGGATGCTGAAAAAAATGGAAGAGGAGCACGCGTGACCACCGTCGCCATCGCAACCCTCGGCTGCAAGACAAACCAGTTCGAATCAGCCGCCATGAGCGATCAGCTTACCACGGCCGGCTATCGACTAATCCCTTTCAGTCAGCCGGCCGATATCTACATCATCAATTCCTGCACCGTCACCGCCCGCACCGATGCGGAAACCCGCAAGCTGATCCGGCGGGCCCGCCGCCAAAACCCCGATGCCCGGATAATCGCCACCGGCTGCTACGCCCAGGTTGCACCGGGCGACCTGGAGCGCATTCCGGAGCTTGACATCGTCCTCGGCAACCGCGAAAAGCGGACCATCAGCAGCCTGCTCCAGTCGGACACGAGCCAGGTCAGCGACATCATGGATGACACGGCAGCCGCCGCACTGGGCCTGACCAGCTTCGCCGACCACACCCGCGCCTTTCTCCAGATCCAGAACGGCTGCGACTCGTTCTGCAGCTACTGCATCGTCCCCTATGCCCGGGGAGCCAGCCGCAGCGTCCTGCCCGGCGACGTGCTGGACGGGATCCGCACGATGACCGGCAACGGATTTCGCGAAGTTGTCCTGACCGGCATCCACCTGGGAGCCTACGGACTCGACCTGACCCCTCCGGAAACACTGACTGCACTGGTACGGCACTGCGTCGCCGAACGGGTGGCAACCAGGCTGCGGCTCGGATCAATCGAACCGAACGAACTGGAACCGGAACTGCTCCAGCTGATTGCAGACTCGCCGCTCCTCTGCCGGCACCTGCACCTGCCCCTGCAGAGCGGCAGCGATGACGTCCTCGCCCGCATGGGAAGACGCTACACCAGGTCCCAGTTTTATGAATTGATTGCCACGATTATCGCGAAAGTTCCTGACATCTTCATCGGCCTCGATCTGATCGCTGGCTTTCCGGGCGAAAGCGAGGGTGACTTCTTCGAAACCTGCCGCCTGATTGAAGATCTGCCCGTGGCCGGCCTGCACGTCTTCCCCTTCTCGATCCGCCCCGGCACCAAGGCTGCCACGCTGCCCGGACAGATCGCCCCCCGGATCATCAGCGAACGCGCCCGTATTCTCCGGACGCTTGCTGTAAGAAAACAGCGCGAATTTCTCGACCGCACTCTGGGCACATGCCTGTCGGCACTGGGGCAGCAGTACGATCCAGCCACAGAGACCGTGACCGGACTGACCGGAAACTATATTCAGGTTCGCTATCGCGGTACTCGCGAACTGCTCAGGAGCCTTACAACGGTACGCATTGAGTCCCATGACGGCACGCTGGCGACAGGCAACATTGTGGTGCCCATCGATTGACGGTACGGCCGATGCGTGGTATATGCTTTGTACATTTTACTACAGGTGAAGCCAATGGCGGCAGGCCTCCGCAGCCCACGAGACAAATTTCTCAATCAGCTTACCGGCATCGATCGGGAGTTTAACAACTGGACATCATGGCAGATGTTGATGGACTGGCTGAAACGCCAGCCCTGGAAGCATGAACTGCTGGGTGACGATAAAATCCCCGGGCGACTCTTGCACCCGGGAACTCTGGCCAATGAAGTCAGCCGTTTTCTCGGCGGCCCGGAGGAGAACACCTGAAAGAACCCGCTGAGCCTGCACTGCCGGAAGTACAATACGGTTAGCGCAGACGTTTGATGCTGCCTCCCGCAACCTCACAGTCAAAAATCTGCTGTCATACTCGAACGCGTAATATCCCAGATTCGGAGCAAGGGCAACCGCACCAGCGGTTTTGCCCCAGATGCGGACCTCAATAGCCTGGACAGGTTTATACATGTGAGCTTCCTTTGGGCTTGGAAGCACGCTGACGCGGCTGCTTTGCCTTCAGCATCTGCATCGGGCTGATGGCAACTGCCGGTGCCAGGGTTTCCAGCCAGTCGGCCCGCCCCAGCGTGCGCAGCACCTTCACCAGTGAGGTCAGCGTTGCCCCTCTGCCGTTTTCCAGGTTTTTCACGGCATTCAGGGCAACACCGGTCTGCACGGCCAACTGACGCTGATCGATGTTCCGGCGTAGGCGCAGATCGCGCAACTGTTGCCCGAAGGCAGCTTCCATTTCTTCTGGCGTCTTTGAGTTTTGCATAAAAACCCTTAAAAGGACTTTTGATACAATAAATATAATCAATAGACTTAAAATAGTCCATTATTTTGCACGAAATGCAATATTATCACGGGAAATTGTATTCAGCCAGATACAGACGAGGCCTGTCGAAATAAATCGGCAGGCCTCATGTGTCTCATTTGTCAATGACAGAGCGCTTAACTGTTCTGCTCTGGCTCCATAAGACGGACTCTCATCCGACGGGCAATCAGATACGCAGCACCGATAACCAGTGCACAACCAACAAGCAGCGGATATTTGACCGCCACAATCAGCGGCGTCAAGGCAAAACGAACCAGCATTCTCAACGTATCATGCTCGGCGATGAAATCGGCGATCGGCGGACTGTAGGTATAGTAGAACTTGACAAACGCCTTTCCGGCTGCTGACTGCAGCAACACATCGTCGCGGAAGTGGCGCAGAACCATAACGTGCGGATCAAGATAACTGCCGTAGGCCGCCGTTGCGATAAAGCAGCCACCGCCGCCACCACCAGCAGATGCCGGAGGTGATGTATTAGCCACTGTAGATGCACCACCTGAACTAACTTGATTATCTTGTCCAACAACTATGAGGCCATTAATAACGCCTGGTGTTGAGTCACTATCAATAGTGGCCGAACTATCGCTTGCTGATACTTTATCTTTGACAACCAGAGTTAGCCTAGTTCCGTTTAACGAATAATCAGTGCCACTTATGAGTTTAGTCCAAACCCCATTGACAATTTTATAAAATACCGGATTTGTTGGTAATGTGCTGCCAAAATCAAGTATGCCAGTAACAGTATCTGCAGGCGTAACATTTGAAACAGTAAAACTAATCCCGTTTCTTATCAAAAAACTATCTGGTATTCCTACTAATTGAGTTCTCGAAAGTGAAGAAGAAGATGTTATATTACCACTTCCAGAACTAATTGTTATGACTACAGAACCTCCACCAACATTAACAGTGTAAGTCTGAGTCCCTGTTTTGTTATCAACGTCTGTAACAGTAACAATAAAACTGTAAGTGCCAATATTAGTGGGTACTCCTGATATGATACCTGTGTCAGCGTTCAGAGATAAACCTGCTGGAAGTGCTCCTGAAGAAATAGTAAATTTATATGGTATTCTCCCACCTTTAGCAGAAATCATTTGTTGATATGAAATACCGGTCGCAGCATTATTTAAAGTAGCCGTTAAGATTGAAGGAGCAGTATTATCAGTAGCAGTACCACCAGTAGATGCAGAAACTGTAATTGAATACGTTTGGGTTGTAGTTCTGCTATCAGCATCTGTTGCAGTTATTATAAAACTGTAAGTGCCGAGTGTCGCTGCCGTTCCTGTGATAATACCTGTATTTGCATCTAAACCTAATCCAGCTGGCAATACACCTTTAGTTACACTGTAAGAATAGGGCAACCGGCCGCCCTTTACAGCAAGCGTTTGGTTATATGTCTGATTAATTTGGACATTAGGAAGAGTAGATGTAGAAATAACGAATGGATCTGTAATTGTAAGCGAAAAAGACTTACTATCAGACTGTTGTTTAGATGCACTATCAGTTATTGATGCCGTGAAATTATAGGTACCAGCTGTGGTAGGAGTACCAGCAATAACTCCATCCTTAAATGTTAGTCCTGGTATTTTAAAATCATTAGAGCTCCAGGTATATGGTGTTGTTCCACCTGTAGCCTGTATGGCAAAATTATAAATATTATTTGTGTTTCCAGATTTTGGTGGAGTGGAGTCAATCAAAAGCGGATCAATCACAGTAAAGGTATATGTCGGGGTTGCGATCCCACCCAAACTATCTTTTACCTGCAACTTAAACGAGTATGAAGCAGCAACCGAAGGAATACCAACAATAGCCCCTGACGGGTCAAGGCAGATAGTCCCAACACCTGGACCAGTACCTGCAGCACATACATAATTACCAGTTGGGAGAGTGCCTGTAGGCAAAGATCCAGTAATCAGCGACCAGGTATAAGGAGCTGTACCACCAAGATCGGTAGTTAAAAGAGATTGATTAATTAAAACTCCATTCTTAAAACTCTGAATAGAACTAGTATCTTTAAGGGGGGTTGGGCTAGTAGCTGCAGCATTAATTGTTATTGACAAGTCAGCCGATGCCGTTTGTGGTATTGGTGCTGAATCTCTCAATGTAACCGTAAAAGGATACGTACCTGCTTTAGTCGGTTTCCCAGAAATAACGCCTGTTGTTGTATTATAGATCAATCCGGCTGGTAACTTAGAGGAATCTATACTCCAGGTATATGATGGTGATCCACCTGTTGCTGTCAATGTGTCAAGATAGCCATCCACGCCCTCTGTCCAGCCTTTTAGAGAAGCGGTAGAAATCTGTAACGGCTCTCTAACGGTAATGGAATAGAGCTGTGTTGCTGTCGCCCTATTCGCATCAGTGACTTGAACTGTAACCTGATAATTACCCGCCAATATTGGAGTACCTGATATATTTCCGCCATTTTTATCAAGAGCTAAAGTCGAACTAGCGGTTCCAGCTGCCGCGTTAGTTGCGGGGCCAGAACCGGTTGGCAGAGCGCCACTAACAACGTTCCATGTATATGGAGGAACTCCATTAGACACCTGAAGCGTTACACTGACCGGCACTCCTGATTTCATATCAGATATCGTAGTAGTATCTATATTGAGATTTACGTCTAAAACCTGGCCATACAGATCAAGATTTGTTAGGCCATTACGACTATCATTCCAAAGAGTTAAATATTGTTTTGTTGTCAAATTGTAAGCAAAGGATGGTACTGACTGGTCACCTGCTACAGTGGATACTGCAAAGTGAACTGGATTGCCCGCGCCATCTTTTTGAGTTACTGCGGCATAGGTATATGGCGCGGGAGGTGCCTGATCATAATAGACAAATGTACCGTAAATATCGGCATTGCCTGCACCATTGCGGGTATCTGACCAGATGACAGTAAAGCGACTGTTTTTTGCATCGGTAACGACAGTGGGGGTTGTCTGCTTTGATAACGTCATATCAACACCAGCAGGATTCGCAGTTATATTAAAATTTGATGAAAACAACCCACCACCAGATGTAATAAGCTGCCCGTAAACTTTTTCATTAGTTGCCCTCAAATCTTCCCACACTACCAAAAAACGCTTATTTGATGCATTCGGTATGACGGAAGTGTCGGTATAAGAGAGAAAATCAACTGAAGGAAGACGGGAGTTTTGATTACAAATGGTAATTGGCGTAACTCCGGACGCTATATTTCCAGCAAAAACTCCGTATATGTTTTTAGTACTAGGGGAAGTAGCTGATCCGACAGAAGTCGACAACTCACCATTACCAAGGCCATTATTATCAATAACACCATTTTTAGTAGCTTGTATAAGATATTGATAATTTTCTGCGTTTGTAAGGCCTGTATGAGAATATGGCGATGCCACATTTGGTATTTTAGTATCAGTTACGCTAACATTAGGAGGTGCGACTGTGGAGCGAAAATACAAATCAAAAATAGCCGGGTTGAATGTCCAACTTATTGAGCTTGAGGTGCAGTTAGTTTGTCCAGGGCCTGCACAGTTTCCAGGAGTAGCAGTAGGAGTTAATGTTTGCGGACTAGCAGGAGCATCTACCCAAGAAGTTGTAACAGTTTGAGTAAAGGGCTGTCCCTCCCATACTATAAGAACGCTATTTTGTGTTGTGTCTGCAGACAAATCAACCGCTTGAATCGAGGAGTATGCCGTATAAGTTCTAGTATACGTTGTTGCTGCTGGAGTTTGTGTATAAGGTAATACCGAAGTTGATGCTACCGTATCCACCAAGCCCGCATTTTTTGTATTGTACACAACAAATTCAGTAATCCCGGCCAATGTTACGGTTTGCGAATATGATCCAGTCCGCGTCGGATTGAATGATGGGGTGTAAGTAATTGAGGGGCCCGTAGCTCTTGATTCTGCCCATGCAAAGACAAACCGGTCGTTAAACGAGTCATAAATGACTTTAGGAGAGCGGCGAGCGGTTGCGGTTTGATTAGCTTCATTGGCAATCGTAGCTTCAGTACCTAATGATACGCCTGTTGCATCTGTAGGATTCAGATTTGGATTGATGCTCGTGCTTGTTATTGAATTGTAGGAAATAAACGTTGTTGCGCTTGGGTCAAGCCAGGTAATGACGATCTTATCACCAGGTTTGTAAGCGGCTCGCGGATTTGTCTGATTATTAGTGCCTTTACCAGTGGTAATTGTGACTTCACTACCGCTGTAACTACCGTCAGCTTTTATAAAACGGCCCTTAACAACAGAATTACCGCTGTTCCAATCTTCATAAACTGAAAACCAGAGATTTTTGTCAGAGAGATATATGACATGGGCATTTTGCTGATTGCCGGTTATCGAAGTCAGCTGTAAATCAGAAGTCAGTATATTCTTTGCACTTGGATGCGGTGGCTGTCGTGACAAGCCTCCTGAAATTTCACCACCTGAACAGGCATACATAAATATAGTAAAAAATGGCAGTAACAAAGCTAAATACTTTTTCATGCGGCCTCCAGAGACGTATAAACTCAACAGTAGATTCTACTTGTCGACAAAATCAGCAAACCTTAGTTGCATATTAGTAGTAACCGTACCTTTTTTGTCCGTTCCAATTTCTGTCACATCTGCAGTTAACGTTACATAATAATTATAAATAGTAGCTGAACATGATAAAACTGACTGCAAGCGAATTTTTTGTTCTTGGCTGGATATACGCACAGGGACAGTCAGGCTCGCCCCAGGTTGAATTATCTGACCGACAGTCTGGTATTCTGATGCCATAGCAGGTGTGGTTGTGTTCGCCGGAGAATAACTGATCGTAACATTTCCAATACGGACCGGAAGAGCAGTACTGGCTGTATTGGAGTATGTTTTTGAGACTATCGTCATATTAATTGAGTCCGCAGCTGGCGTTGCAGCTTGGCTGGTACTTGCGCAGGCGGTAGCTTTTGCACCGGTCGAATCAACCCAGCTAACGACGTCAGAATCCAGAACCAGCGTGTCTACCGTTGCACTCACCATCGAGGTATTCAATGTCGTGATTCCGCCTCCCGCGCTACCGCATGACTGAATAAACAAGATGGCTGGAATCATCATCAGACCCAAAATATTTCTAAACTTCATAATTCCCCCGAATATAGAGTTGTCTCACTCCGCAAAAACATCAGCCAGATCGACTACCAATTCACCAAGCAGCAACACCGGAACATTATCGTCACCGGCAAAGCGCCCGGCAGCTCCGTATTTACCCTGCTGATCCAACTGGTACACCAGAAGCGTTTTTTCTGCCGGGTGAATAATCCAGTACTCGCTCACCCCGTACCGTTCATACAGATCATACTTGGTCTTCAGGTCATGCCCGGCGCTGGACGGTGAAAGTATCTCGACAACCAGATCCGGTGCACCATTGCAACCCCGCTCGTCTAATTTACTTTTATCACAGACTACCACAAGATCGGGCTGCACGACCGTATCAACATAATTGTCGCTCGCCGACAGCTGCTCTGCGAGGCGCACATCAAAGGGAGCGGCAAACACCTGGCACGGCCTGCCTTTGAGGTGATTGGCAAACTGTCTAAAAACCTCCCCCGATATTTTTTGGTGAACAACCCCCGGTGCCGGACTCATGTTGTACGCCACGCCATTGATCAGTTCCCACCGTTCGCCATCGGGCCAGGCAAGATAATCGGCATAGGTGAATCGTTCGCCCGGTTGTGTCATAGGAAACGGCATGCTTGATTCACTCCGCAAAAACATCAGCCAGATCGACTACCAATTCACCAAGTAACAACACCGGAACATTATCGTCACCGGCAAAGCGCCCGGCGGCTCCGTATTTACCCTGCTGATCCAACTGGTACACCAGAAGCGTTTTTTCTGCCGGGTGAATAATCCAGTACTCGCTCACCCCGTACCGTTCATACAGATCATACTTGGTCTTCAGGTCATGCCCGGCGCTGGACGGTGAAAGTATCTCGACAACCAGATCCGGTGCACCATTGCAACCCCGCTCGTCTAATTTACTTTTATCACAGACTACCACAAGATCGGGCTGCACGACCGTATCAACATAATTGTCGCTCGCCGACAGCTGCTCTGCGAGGCGCACATCAAAGGGAGCGGCAAACACCTGACACGGCCTGCCTTTGAGGTGCATGGCAAATTGACGCGACAATTCCATCGAAATACGCTGGTGAACAACCCCCGGTGCCGGACTCATGTTGTACGCCACGCCATTAATCAGTTCCCACCGTTCGCCATCGGGCCAGGTAAGATAGTCGGCATAGCTCCAGCGCTGATTATCAGCCTTACACGGTTGCGGCATCTGCGCCCCCCGGCAGTCGGCTACACCTGATTCAGGATACGCGGAGTGATAAATATCAAGAGCTCGGTTTTTGTCTTCGACTTTGATGTTGACTTGAAAAACTTACCCAGGAACGGAATATCCATCAAAAACGGAACGCCTTCATCTGATTCGCTTTCGCTGTCAACAAAGATCCCGCCCAACACCGTTGTTTCACCATCCTTCAGCAAAAGCTCCGTGGTGGCCTGTTTTGTGTTGATCGGGGGTGGGCTGCCGGTACCGGGTGCGTCATTTTTGGCATCAATTTTCATGCCGATCGTTCCATTGGCGTTGATATGCGGGGTAACTTCCAGCGACAGGGTCGCCTGTACAAACTGGGTTGTCGCCCCTGTGGTGGCCGTTGTGTTCTGATAGGGGATCGACTGACCCTGGCTGATTTTTGCCGTTTTGTTGTTCAGCGTTGAGACTTTCGGTGAAGAGATGATTTTGACCAGGCCGGCGCTGGCAGCGGCATTCAGACGCATATCAAGCTGGATGTTGCTGGTAAGCGTACCGAACGAGATCCCCATGGTTCCGCCCGGTGATCCGCTGGCACCGCTGGTCGGCGCAGCCGAAGCAAGCCCGCCGAAGCTGGTGTCAAGCTGATTGATCCCCAAAAATGAGGCTGAACCGTCACGGTAATGCAGACCCCAGTTAACACCGAGGCTGCGGGTAAAGGTGGATGAAGCCTCAACGATACGGGCCTCGATCATCACCTGCTTTTCCGGGACATCAAGCTGGGCAATCAGCTTGCGCATATCCTCCAGCACTTGGGGGATATCCTTAACGATCACCTTGTTGGTCCGTGAATCGGGCGAGATCGCCCCGCGATCGGTTTTGAGGGAGCCGAGCTGCGTAACAATGCTGCCGATATCCGAATAGTTGATGCTGAAGGTTTCCGTTTTAAGTTCTATCGCCTTGGTAAGCGCTTTTTTGATTTCCTGCTCTTCTTCGGCCTGGGATTTGAATTTGCCTTTACCCTTGATGATGATGATGTTGCCGTCTTCCCGCTTATCAAGCCCTTTGGTGTCGAGGATGATGTCGAGGGCCTGGTCCCAGGGGACGTTAACCAGCTTGATGCTGATCGTGCCGGCAACATCATCGCCAAGCACGAAGTTCTTATTGCTGACTTCGGACAGCAGCTGGAAGATCTTGCGCACTTCGGCGTCGGCGAATTCAAGGGTAACCTTGCGGCCTTTGTAGGAGAGTTTGCTGTCAAGCGGCTTGGCAGGAGCCTGATCCGCTGCGGACAGTTCGCTGGTGATATCTGATGTTTTGGCGGATGCTTTTGCCGACTGGCCCGAACCGACCGTTTCTGCCGCCAGTTTGTCGGCGGTTATCCCTTCCGGGTTCTTAAAATCAATAAAGTAGACATCGCCCTCCTGACGAAACTCGTAGGGGGCCTTGGCACGCAGGGCGATTCTGATCTTGGCATCTGTCCCTTTGCGGGTTTTGACAACAAGGGGGGTAATGCGCAAGACCGGAGAGATGAACGAACGGGCGTCAAGGGACCGTTGCAGCTGCTTGGGAAGCGCGGCACCGGGAATCGTCAGGGTCACAAAACCGGGAGCCTGAACCGGCGCTTCAACGGCAGCCTCACCAGCCACTTTGACCGCAACACGCGAGATTCCTTCAATCACCTGGAAATCAACCGCTTCAACCGTCACAGCCCCGACCGGCTTTAAGACCGGTTTCGCTGGCTTGGCCGGCTTGGCCACAGCGGTTTCCGGCTGCGGCTTGGCAGCCGGTGATTCCGCCGGCGCTGCCGGCCGTTCAACCGCCGGGGCCGACGCTGCTTCCGCTGCTGCGGCCTTCTTTGATGTGGCGGCCACCAGGCGTGTGTTCGGATTTTCATTGGCGGGCGTGATGTTCAGCCTGATTATGACACCGTCATCTGTCTTTTCGGCTGCAGCTTCAGGAAAAGAGCCGTTCAGGGAATCAAGCACAACCCGCAGTTTGTCAGGATAGAGACCGAGGCGGGCCGAAGCGACTCCCGAGGCATTCAGCGGGACCAGGCGTTCGGCCAAGGCGCTTGTGACACCGAACAGGTCGACCACAAAGCGCTCCGGCTTGTTGAGCCGGAATGATTTGAATTCGTCGATGCCGCCACTCACCGAGAGAACGATTGCATCGCCCTTGACACTCAAGGCTGTCAAGCTGCGGGCTGCCGTTGCTGCCGTGGCTTTTGACGCCGGTTTTTCAGGCTCGCTGTCGGCAGCTGCCTTTGCGGCTGGCGGCTGAACAGCCTTCTCCCCCGGCTTTTCAAGCGGGGTCTCGGCTGCTGTAGAAGCGGCCGAAGGCATGAATGAAATACGGAGTTCGCCAGGCTGCGACGGTGTTGCGTTAATCGAGACCTCGCCATCTCTGGCGAGTTCCACGTCGACCCTGGTAAGCACGCCGGCATCGGTATCGAAGCGGCTGGCGGTGATTGTCTTGAAATTGCCTTTATTGATGACGACCGGGGCACTGACCGCCCCCTGGACCGTCTGGGAGAAATCAACGACCAGACGAAGCGGAGCCGTGGTTTTGTAGCTGGTGTAGACCGCCGGACCGGACAGCTTGATGACCAGTTCGGCCCCGTCACCTTCACCGGAAACAGTTATCGACTCGATGGCTGCCAGTTTTGCCTTCGACGGTAGCTCCGCCGAGACCGCAGAATGCGCCGAACCCGCCACCATGACAGCAGCGAGACCAAGTGCAAGCAGCACATTGATTGAATGTTTCACTATCCACGTCATAGGAAAGCTCCTTATTGTTTCCTGGGAAGGGCGATTTTTATGTTCTCCTTGCGCACCCTGCCATTATCATCACGAAACTGTTCAACCACATCCACACCGCCGGTGGTGATCGCCGTAACTTTGCCGTCATTCTTGCCGATGGTCATGCCTACCTTGAGCACATAGCCTTTGCCACCCGGATCGACCACCATGGCTTTGTTTTCGCGGTCGCCCAGCACAACACCGATCAAGCGGAACTGGCTCACATCAAAGCTGTGAATCGGTAATGCATCTTTTGCTGCCTTGCGCGACTCTTCCTGCGATGGCTTTGCCGGCTGCCTGACCACGACAAAAGGCTTGAACGGATCTTTTTTGGCGCTGAAGTCAAACTGGTTCACCGGGGGCGGGGCCAGGCGCACGGCAGAACTGGCCTGCTTCTGCACCGGTTTCTGGGGTGCAGCGGGCTGGGCCGCAGCGGGAGCGGCCGGAGCAGGCGCCGGTGCGTCCTTCTTGGTGCAGGCGGCAAGGGACAAACCCCCTGCCAGCAGCAATCCTGCCAGCAGACAGCTATTTTTTGGGATTCTTGTCATCCTTGATCTCTTTCTTATCCAGAAAGCGGAATGTGGTCGCAAGGCAGGTCACCCTGGTCATCATCCTGTTGTTGACAGACTTGATATCGCTGAAGACGACATTGGCGATGTTGACAATTCGCGGCAGATTGGCCACCGCAGCAAAAAAATTGGCCACACTGTAATAGGAACCCGATACGACAATGTCAACCGGTACCTCGGCGTAAAAATCCTTGGGGGCCTCGACTTTCGGACGGAAGGTCAGGAAATCCAAACCGGCATTCTTGCCGAGCGCGGTGATGCTGGTCAAGAGCGACGGGATCTCCTTGGAGTTGGGCAGCTCCGTCAGTGCCTGGGCCAGTTCCCGATTAAGCTGGTCGTACTCGGCCTGGAGCTTGGGAAGGTTGTTGGCAATCCGAGTCTTTTCATCAATCTCGCCCTGCAGCTTGGTCAGCTCTGTCCGCAGCCCCTTCAGCTCCTTAACCTTCGGCCAGACCAGGAACCATCCCATCAGGCCGGCCTCCAGAAGCAATACGGCGACGAGGATTGCGATCTTCTGCTTTGTCGGCAGCTTGAGAATTTTCTCTACTTGTGGATCCATAGGGTCATCCGTCCTGGATAGGCGCTATTTTTTAGGGGCCGGTTCAGCCGGCGGTACAGCCTGCTGCTTGAGTTTGCATGACAGATCGAACTTTTTCAGTTTGTTCCCGCCGGAATCAAGCTGTTCGGAAACCAGCAGCTCGACACCGGTAAAATCGTTGGAAGCCTCAAGGCTGCGCATGAATGACGCGATCAGCTCTTCGGTGTACGCGATGCCCGAAATCTTGATATCAGCACCGTTCTCGGAATATGAGGTGAGCCAGAGCTGGTCGGGCGTA
>DCNF01000036.1:968-13621 GCA_002322035.1 Geobacter sp. UBA1603 | reverse complement strand
CGGGCGTATTATCGCTCAGCGTGGCCAGCCGCTGTGCCGGACCGGTTTTATTCTTGCGCAGCTGTGCCAGCACATCCAGCTTTTTCTTTACCTGATCCTTAAGGGTCTTCAGTTCTTCAAGTTTGCCGATTTTTTTCTTCAGTTCGTTGATTTTATCATTGGCACGACCGATATCGGCCTTTGTCGAACCGACCTTGCCCCAGTAAATCCCGTATGTGGTCAGGGCTATGGCAGCGACCACCAGAAGACTTATGCAGAAAATCACGATCTGCTGCAGTGCCGATTCTTTTTTCTTGGCAGCCCGGACAGGCAAGAGGTTGATTTTAATCATTTGTCCCCTACCCTCCTGATCGCAAGCCCGACGGTAACCGCCATCAGGGGTCCAATCTCCCGAAGGTATTCAGGATCGAACTCTTTGTCATTGATCTTCAGCCTGGCGAACGGGTCGAGCATTTCAACCGGCAGCCCCAGTTTTTCGCTGACCGACTCCTGCAGGTTGTATGTTTTCGAACCGCCTCCGCTGAACACGATCCGCGTTATCCGGTCATCATTGGCGGTTGAGTTGTAAAAATCGAGAGAGCGCCTGATTTCCTGGGTCAGGGTCTCGTTGACCTTGACCAGCACGCCGGCGACATCCTGACTGTCAATTTCTCCGGCCAGTTTTTTAACCGACTCGGCCTCATCACTGCTGATTCCCAGCTGTTTCTGGATCTCTTCGGTGTAGAGATTGCCACCCAGCTGCACATCACGGGTAAACAGGGTTATGCTGTCCTTGATGACGTTGATATTCATCACGCTGGCGCCGATGTTAATCAAGGCCACCACATCGCCCAGCGCAGTATCATGGTTGATCTCAAATGCATTCTGAACCGCGAACGAATCCACGTCAACCACACAGAGATTCATACCGGCCTCGTTAAACACCGCCACATAATCGTTGATGATGTCTTTCTTGCTGGCCACAAGCAGAACGCTCATCCTGGCCGGGTCGACGGCGTCGGGGGCGAGGATCTGGAAATCCATGTTGACGTCGTTGATGTCAAACGGGATGTACTGTTCCGCCTCCCAGGAAATCTGCTCTTCAAGCTCTTCGCTCGGCATGGCCGGGAGCGATATTTTACGGATAATCACCGAATTGCCTGAAATAGAACAGGCAACATCTTTGGTCTTGATCCCCAGACTTGCGGTAAGATTTTTGATACCGCCGACAATCGACATACTGTCCATCAGCGAGTTGTCGACGATCGCTTCCGGCGGGAGTGGAACGATGCCGACATTGATGAGCTGCCAGGCCCCCTTCAGGTCTTTCAGCTGAACAAGCTTAACCGACGTTGAGCCGATATCAATGCCGATGACATCTTTTTTCTTTTTAAAAAGAAACATGCCGTTTCCCCGTCACTTCAGTCCTGAAATACTTTTGTCTTTTCGTCCAGCGTAAAACCCAGGGCCAGGATGATCTTGCGCATCGTCTCGAGCCGGCAGGCTTCACCACGCTCGATCCTGTCGATCGTAAGCGACGAAACGCCGGCTTTGCGGGCAAGCTCGGCCTTGCTCAACAGCCGCGACTCACGGATAGTTTTGACCTTGTTTTTCTGCCTCATAGTCTACGCCCCAGTATAAATGAAACTGGTGCGAAATTTACAACAATTTTTATCATTGTCAAGCAAATTATATATAATTATACCCAAAATTAAAAAACCGGAATCAATCCGGTTTTTTAATCCCACAGGAAAACGTCCGGCATCAATAGGCGTATAAAATAGACAGGACTGACTTCTCTTGGGGATTTGTCGATCTCTCACCCCGAATTTCCATTCGATAGGTCGCCGGCATCGACTGCACAGACACCCCTGAAGAACCGCCGGTCGTCCCCTGCCCCCCATCGAGCATATCATAGCCGGACAGATCGCTTCCGGTACATCTTCCGGTGGGATAAGGGCGTTTGTCACTGCAGATTGATTCGACTATTTTGGTATAGACCGTAAACGGATCGGCGTTGGTAGCGTTCAGCGTCAGGGTAAAATCCGGGGAGAGCTTGGCATCGGTGGTCTTGCTGCAGGCCGTACTCCACTGGGAGGAGGGCTTTGTCAGTTTTTCCATGAGACAGGCATCGGTGGTTGTCGCAAAATTCAAGGAACCGTACAGACCGCTCAACGCGTTTGTCGGGTTTGAAAGGCCGGCCGCCAGCGTTGTCGTGAAAATTGTCGGAATAATTTCGCGCATGACAAGCTCTGATGCTCCGTAGGATGCTTCCAGGGCGGTCCGATAGCGCTTGTTCGCACCAGACTGCTGGGTGCCGGTGGTAACCATGTACATCAGATACATGACAATCGTAAGAGAGATTAATGTCAGCATCAGAGCCGTTACCAGAGCGATACCCTTTTCATTGCGGAGCTGTTTCATATCGTTGTCCCTGCATCAGTTAGAAGTTTTTAGGCCGTGCCACGATCCGGTAGACTTTCCAGCGGTAGTTCAGCCATGAATTTGCCGTTAATGCGGCAACGGAGTAGCTTTTGGTAAGGCTTGTGTTGCCCGGATCGCCCAGATCAACCGCTGCCGTATTGACATAATTGGGATCTTTCCTGCCTTCCTGGGCCATGATGTAAATTTTCACATATTTCAGCTTGGTCCGGATATCGTCAGGACTCAACATAAAACTCTGAATAACAGACGGGAGCGTGCCGACTGAAGAGGAAACCTGAATTTTGCTGACATCTGACGAATAGGCCGAAGATTCGTCAATAGCGGTCCCGCTACCGGCCACATCCCAGCCAAAGACAACCTGCATATCGGCAACACAATCCAAGAGAGGCATATAACGGAGCTTGCCATCAGCATGATTTACGGTCGCCTTGTAGAGGATGCCGGTATTGGGAGCACAGGCGGATGAAATTTTTGCCGTATTGGAGGGGCGGGCGACAAAATAATCGGCTCTGTTGAACGGCATACCGAGACTGCCGTCATCGACCCCGTAGAGGTAATAGGTCTGTTTGGAATTGCCGGGGTTGAACACATCATTCATATTGACGGTCGGATTGCTGGGCCAGTAGGTACTCGGCGTTCCGATATCGTACTGCATCGTGTTGACGACTTGCCCGGTGGCGGTGAATGAGCGGTCAAGAACAATAACCCGGTCCGTTGATTTCAAATTATCGGCGGCATTGGGCCACTGATTCGGTTTTTTTGCGCCGGCGCTGTATCCGACATACGTCCATTTTTTTGATGCGTTTGATGATCCGACAGTCATCCCTTTGATGGCAATATAGTCTGAACCGTTAAGGATCGAATAGGTTGAGCCGGCTCCTTCAGACGTGAGGTCAGTCGCACCGGTCACTGATTCGAGCGAAACAACAGCACGCGGAACCCGAGATAATGTGCCGCTGTCGTTCAGGCCGCTGGCCGGGGCAACGGCAGCTTCGGTATAATTGGGCGGTATCGACTGATAGGCGTGCGGCAGGCCGTAGCCCATCTGCATCAGATCGTGCCGGAACATTTCCAGGCCGACAACGCCTTCGATATTGCTCTCTTCGCTTGCCGTCAGGCGGCTCGTGTTTTTCAGAATCGACTCGAATGCCGAAGCCGTAATCATGATCACAATGATGACAAGAGCCATCGTCACCAGCAGTTCAATCAGCGTGAAGCCCCTGCGACTCCGATCCGGCATCGCAACGCTGTCGTTCCGGGCCCGTCTTGGAAACCTGAACGCACCGTCAGGTCCGCCTCGCCGCCCCGCCATCATCCTTGTTATGGAATCGTGTTTCATAGCCGGTTTGCCCAATCGTAATCGAAGTTAATTTGAGACCAGACCCGATATGGTATGGCTCTGCTTGTTGCCTTTGTAGCGCCAGACAACCCTGACCGACACATTACGTGACGTGGTGCTGGGCGATGTGACGGTTCTGACGACCGAGTAGTTATTAAAGCCGCCGCGCGTCTTGCGGTTCACAAGGTAGCTGGAAGACGTCACACGCTCAAAAGCGAATGTTTTTACCGGCACCAGTTGCTCATCGGCAAGGTAGACGGCCTCATTCCGTAACGTGGTGCCGAGGTTTACGACGGTTGCGTAATTGACAGCCTGCAACAAACCAAGCAGACCAACCATCATGATGACAACCGCAATACAGAATTCGATCAGAGTAAAACCGGATTGATTACTTAAATTCGCATGCTGTTCCATTAAGCTTCCCCATGTTAACCCGTGCCGCAGAAATGACAATGCAGTTGACTGATGCCGAACTGTAGGTCGGATCGACAAAAATGGTGAACCAGTCGTTCGTAAAGCCGCTGGTATCAAAAATAACCGGTGTGTTTGCGATACTGGCCCCAGCCTTGGTCAGGCCGTAGCGTAGCGTCTTGGTGTAGACTGTCGTACCCTTTGTTGCTGCGTTTGTCGCCGTTGAATACTCCGTTTCAGACGTGTAGGTTTTTAACACATAACTGCTTGGGTTGAATACGATCCCGGACACCCGTTTCTGGGTAAAGGCCCGCGTTCTGGCATCGTTAAGATCCGAGAGGATCGTGCGGGTCTGTTCGTCTACCTTTGCCTTTGCCTGCCACGTGCTGAACGACATGGTCGCGGCTGAAATCAGGATCGCCATCAGGGCTATGGCAATTATCAGTTCCACCAGGCTGAAGCCGCGCAGGCTTTTTCGAAGCGGCTCGCTATCTGTTCTGTCATGAACCATGACAATCACCCCTATTTTTCCTGCATATGCAGAATTTTCTTGGGCGGTTTGTTACTGGCGTTACTGATGATCGGCGGCGGATCTGACGGCGGCTTGCCGGTCATGGGGGTCGCCATTTTTCTGTTACTGCTTGCCGTAAGAGCCGTGCCCAGGTTCACCTCTTCGAAAGCGCCAGTTGAAACCTGAACCAGCACTTTCGCGGTATCCTTGACCTGTGAAGGCGCTGCCCCGCCCGTGTCATATTTGACCCCCCACAGGTAAGAGCTGCCGCCAAAGCTGCACACATCCGACGTCGGTTTGAACGTCGTGAACATCACCAGTCCGTTGGTGAGCGCAACCGCATCGGTAATCGATCGTTCAGCCCCCATGTTTGTCGATGTGTCCTGTCCGTCCAGGGCAATGTACCACCCCTTTTTACCGGTTGCCAGTGTCGTGGATACGGTGGAAGTCTGATTTTCAAGATCTGTGAAACCGGATAGCGCCGACACGGAACAATTTTTATCCATAGTGCTGGTCACACCGGTGTAACAGGCATCCTGGACTCCGAGTATATAACGCTGGCTGGCGGGATCGTCGCCGCCGTAGTAGAAACGGCCGGTACCAAAATAAAGCCACATTTTGTTGTTTTTTCGGTCCTGCAGACGAGAGATGCCGTTTGCAACCGGCCCAACGCCGGAAATAACCGTGCTGACAGCCCAGTTTGCCGGGTTTGGGTCCTCCTTCGTGAGCAGCCTGATCACACCACCGTCGGTCCAGGCCGTCGACGCATCAAGTGCGGCTGAATCGGAAATATTCGCCTTCACATAACCAACATAGACTACATCATCCTGATAATTGCCCTCTTTTGACTTGTTCCACCGGTCGACATCGACGGCTCCATTGACGATACTTCCACCAAAGGCCCGCTTGATGCCGGTGTCAATCACCCAGTAATTTGTATCCTTCACCAGCGGCATGGTTGCTCCGAGATCTATCACAAAAAGCTTGAGGTTCTGATCCGACTTGCCTATGAACTGATGGGAAACCGTTTCAATCGGCCCGGTCGGGCCCGAAGCAAAGACTGCGAACCATTTGCCGTTCTTGGTCTGATCCGGCACCTGTTTTGTGCTGTCATTGGGGTCGGTGATCCGTGCCGATATCCGCACGATTGCTGCACCCGATGTTGAAAAACCAAGCCCGAAATCATCCGCTGAACCTGGTGGCGGAAATTCCCATTTCAGCGTCGGCTGGCTTGCCAGGGCTCCGGTGCTGTTGAAATACTGATCGGTAATATCAAGCGCGAAATAGGATGAATAACCGACCATCTTGGTCTTGGTCGCCGCGGTATCGGTCGGGTCGGCGATCGGCGTCTTGACGCAGGTACCGCTGGCAACACTGGCCGTGCAGGTGGCATTGGAAGCCCTGGAGGCTCCGCCAAGCCCCATACTGCCGATCAAAAGGGTTTTCCAGTTTGACCCGTCATAGACCCCTGTTGAGGGGTTTGCTTTGGGACACCCTGAATAGTCGGTTGAAAGCGATGTACACCACGACGGTTTGGCAATTGAGGCATCGACAAGCACCGTCGGGCCATCGACATAAAAGAGATGTTTGTAGTCGACGTTATCAGTGAAATATTTCAGGTAGGGGAGAACGCTGCGGGGGATATAGGCCCACTGTTCTTCACCCAGATTTGTACCGGTAAGGGTCGCCTTGACATCTCCGGCCACCGAAAGATAACCGCTGGGCGAGGTCGGCACGTCGGTTGTGCCTTTAACCGTCAGTTTTCCGAGCTTGAACGCATGCAGCATGCCGTCATTAACACCGACATAGACCATGCCGCGGGCCTTGTAGGCCGCCGTGTTGATGAATGCTTCATAGCTCTTGTCGCCGTAGCCCACCGGAGAATCGACGTTGTAGGCGTTCAGCTTGCCGGTCGCCTGAATCCGCGGAGTCGAAGACACAATGTCGCCCAGCTTCCATTCCTTTTGTGTCCCACCGGTGGTGAGAGCGACCTTGCGAGTACGGTATCCGGTCTGGTCGGTACCTCGAATGTAGCTGATTATCTTTTGAGCTTCCGTGACATCTGCGGCCTGGAGATAGGGCTGCAAAGCGGTCGCTCTGGTTGTTGCCGATGCGAAGCCCCCCTTGGCATCAACAGTCGGGTTCAGCAGCGAATAACCGTCTATGCTGGTGTGAATTGTCCGCGGCGTAGTCGTTGATTCGGGATCACGGGCCCAGAGGAGTTTGCCGGCCCGGAAAATGCTCTTGACATCATCCGGGCTTTCCTTGGCGGCAATAACCGTGTCGCCAGCACCGTCACCGTTGGTATCCTGCTTGACCTCAACGGATGTCTCCGAATTGGCGAAATAAAACCGCAGCGCATAATCCTTCTTCAGGTCCATGACATGGTACGGAGTGGTCGGATTTGCCGCCGGTGATTCAAAATCCGTATCTTCACGGATCGAACTGTTCTGAATGAACGGATCGACATAATACCAGAGGTTCTGCATCTCGCCGATCCAGTCCACCTGGGTGCCATCGGAAAAAATCTTGTTCGGGTAGAATACCGCCTGCAAAAGGTTGGCACCACTGCCCTCGCTGTTGCTGAGGATTGATGCCGCCGTACCGGATGCGACCTTGGCCAGGATGCTGGACATGGCTGTTTCAATATTGGTTTTGAGGGTATCGCCCTGATCGGCCTCGAAATAGGTATCAGGCACCCCATTGCCATCTTTGTCCCACTCCTTCGTCAAATCAGGCGAAGCATAGGTAAGCGATCCGTTTGCATTGGTGTTTTCATAGGCCCCGTATTTTGAAACCGCCTTAAGCGTTGCCGGAGCACCGACTTTATCTTCACCAAAGGCAAACACCGTATAGAATGTAAGGTTCTGGACCCCGAGAATATCTGTTTTACCGACCTTGGAACTTCTCAAGTCAGTGTTATGGGCATAGTAGGCAACTGCAGCGGTCTTCTGACCATCGGCATCGACATTGGTCTTGTCCGCGGCGGTAATTCTGCTGATCCAGGTCGTAACATCGAACGTGTCCGGGGAAAGTGCCAGATCTGATAGTGTACCAGCCCCCGGCAGATTGTCATTGCTGTTCGGCTGGCCATCGGTCAGAATCAGGACAAAATGCTTCTGGCAGGCGTACTGAACCGGATCAATGGTCCCATAATCGATAGAACCATAGGCGCTCGGCTTGGCCTCAAAATAGCGGACCGCTTCGTAGAGGGTATGGGCCAGCGGGGTCGACCCGCTGGGGTCGGTTTTGCTGCCTTCGATTGCCGTAACAAGGGTTGCGGAAGGCTCGCCAAGCTTGGTGACAAGCTCTCCGGTATGGGTACCGTTAATCACCATCAGGCCAAAACTGACCTTACCGGCCAACGATTGGATTATGCCGGTCGGCTCGGATGTGCCATATTCAACCTTGTAGCCATCGCGCAGCATCAGATATTTGGTAGCAGCGGTCCGATCAACGGTTTTACCGCCGGTGAGCACCTTGCGAATAACGTCAACCTTGGCCATTCGGTCAAAGTTGAGCCGGTTGCCGGAGCAGGCAACCGTTGTGGCGTTGGTACAGGACGTCGTTTTATTGAGTCCGGCAGTGGTATCGATCGTGTAGGTTTTGGTGGTTGAGTTCAGCTTGTACATTTTTGAGGTGTCGAAGTAGCCATAATAATTGGTAGTATCGCTGTACGTGGCGTTATTGATCTGGTAGGACTTCCAGTCCATACTGCCGGAGTTGTCGAACACGATCAGAACATTGGGGGTCAAACTTGACTGCCCGGAAACAAATGGAGGAATCAGACAGTACGTGCACGTTGTGGCAGCTTCCACGGCAAAGTACACCGTGATGCTTCCATTTACGGTGACATTGCTGAAAGTGTAGGTTGTGATTGGGCCAAGGTCAGCATTGGCATATCCGGCGTTGGTATCGGTCACGATAACCTTAACGATTCTATGCCCAGTCGTTGGTGTGATGGTGTACGATTGTGAACCATTTTTGGCAACCGGCGTATTGCCCAACGGATTAATCGTGCCGGAACCGGTCGGACTGGAAGCATCAATGGCCGAGGTAACTACCAGGCTCACCTTGCGGAACTTGACCGAAACCAGGGTATCTGAATTTATCGCTTGCGTTACATAGGTATTGCTGGCATAGGCAACATAGGCGCCGGAGCCGAACTGGACACTGTCAACCTCGCACCCTTGAGCAGGTGTATAGCTGAACGAGGCGGTGCCGCCTGACGGCACCCCGGTTTTGATGGCAACCTGGGGATTGGTGGCACTCGGGTTCTGGCCGGTGACGTTAATTGTGCTGGTGTTACAGACAGAATTTGCATCGGTGGCTACCAGTTGAAGCACACTGGCTGTAACCGTGTAAGAAGCGCTGGTACCGGTCTTTTCAAAAACAACCCAGATGATATAGTGCGCTCTGATATTGCTGATCGTAAACTGCGTTTCGGCTGTCGGGGTTGAAACCGCCACAGATGTCCACGATGTAGATGACGGCGGATGTTCATACGTCCCGTTTTCAAAATCTCCGCTGGCTGTTGCATATTTAATAAATTTGATCTGATAACTGTTGGCTGTGTCGGGAATGACCTTAAAGGTCCTGTCAGCCCCTTCACTCGGAGTAATCGCGTTGTTATCGCGATTTGCCATATTTTTCCAGCCCTGATTATCGCCCCAGGTCTTATTGTATTGTACACTGCCGCCATTGGCATTTGCCTGGGAATTATCAAAATTGGTAAGATTATTATCCCCGTACCAGACACCGACGTTATAATTTTCTGCCATGACGGTAAGTGGTAAACAGACCAGCAGAAACAGCACCATAATCAGATTGCGGGCAAATTTGTTTTGGATGCGCCGATTCATTGTAAAAACCTCCTCTCACGCGGACAACGATTGATACGGGAAACTGGCGGTATTTTACCGCTGCAGCATCTGCGGGTTCAGCATGATCACCAGTCCGGCAACCACGAGCAGGGCTACCACCGCTGCTATCGCAATATTCCGGCCAGTGGCATACTTCTGCATCATCAACTCAAACGGCGACACATATTTCTTGTGGCAATAGGAACAGGAGGGCAGCGACGCCATGAAGCTTTTCCCGCAATATGGGCATATTTTCATCGGGACCGGTTTGGCCTTTGCTTTCTCAAGACGGGCCTGACGCTCGGCTTCCTTGACCTGTTTGTACTTTTCGTATTCCCGGGCATAATCTTTGTAAATCAGTGAGCCGGTAATGGTTTCGTAAAGCTCCTCCAGCTGCTTTAGGTTATCCGCTCCGGCCTTGCGGGCCGCCGGGTCGGCGGAACGGGCCGCCGCATTGTACTCTTCACGCAGTTTCTTGAAGACCCGCTCTACCTGATCGGGGGGATCACTGAACGACAATCCGACCGCCTTGTAACACAACTCCACATCGTCAAGCTCTTTTTGTTTTGCACTGTCGCTCATGTTCCGCCCCCTCGTTATAGCAATATCATACGAAGAACTATTTTCCTTCCAGCATCTTCTTCAGTGTCTCCGCATCCGGCAGGCCGACCTGCACCCTGCCGTCAGGAAGCACCATGGTCGGCGTGCCGGAAATGCCGTTGGCATTGGCAAAGCTGACAATCGCCTCAACAGCGGTCCTGCTCGAGTCCTTTGAAGGTTTGGGAAGCTCTTTGCCCTCAAAGGCCTTGTCAAGCAGGTCGAGCTTTCTGCTTTCCAGAATCGTGCGCGATTTATCGAAAGCGGCCGGATGCATCGGCAGAGGATAGAGCATGATATGAATCGCCAGGTCGGTCGTCATTGAGGCGAGCTTGACAAGTTCGAGATGGGCCTTGCGGCAGTAGGGGCAATCGGGGTCGGTAAAGACGAACAGCTTCTTTGAAGCTTTCGGGTTGCCCATGACCACCGCATGGTGTGCCGGAATGGTTGCCGGATCAATAAAACTGACCTCTTTCGGCTGGGGCAGCTCTTTTTCATGGGCAATGGCCGGACGCAGGCTATCGGCACTGAACACGGCGCCCTGTATGATGTGCTTTTTGCCGTAGTCGACAAAGAGAATCCCCTGCTTGCCATCCTTTTCAACGAGCAGTTCGTGCAGCCCGCGGGCAGGCGACTGTTTGACCGATTTGACATTAACGCCGGTTTTTCTGATCAGGTCACCGGCCTCCTTGAGCGACAGTGAGTGGCAGGAGGTGCAGTCGCCGCCGCAACTGTCCTTGGCCATGGCAAAGGAAGGGGAGGCGAGCATCACAGAAACGGCACAGGCGCAGAGCAGTTCTTTCAGCATGGATAATTCCTTTCGGTCGATTGTACTGTAACATTGATAGCAAAAACGGTGCCGCATCAGCAGCACCGCCAACAATCATGAATTATTGTGTTTTTTATGTGGACCGACCTGGGCTGCGCAAATATTTCATAGCTGCGGCCGCTTCTTGCCGGGAATGGTACGCACTCTTTGCTTACTCGATCCCGTATTCCTTAAGCTTGTACAGCAGCGAGCGGTGGCTGATTTCAAGAATTCTGGCGGCATGGGTCCGGTTGCCTCCGGTACGGGCAAGCGCCCTGGCAATCAGTTCCCGCTCGATCGCCTCCTCGGCTTTTTTGATGGAAAGGTCGTCATCGCTCTTCACTCCGGACACAGCGGCACCAGCAGAGGCTATGCTCGGCGGGAGGCATTCGCCTGTTATGACCCCGCCATCGGCCATGATCAGCGAGCGCTCAATCACATTCTCAAGCTCGCGGACATTGCCGGGCCAGTCATAGGACATGAGACTGCGCAGGGCTTCGGGCGCCAGAACCGGCAGCACGTTTTCTCCACCGGGGGTGTGGCGGGCGATAACGTGACGGGCCAGGCGCGGAATATCTTCGATCCGCTCCCGCAGCGGCGGCAGAGTTATGGTGAACACATTCAGCCGGAAATAAAGATCTTCGCGAAAGCGGCCAGTCCTCACATCCTCTTCGAGATTGCGTGAGGTCGCCGACACTACCCTGACGTTGACTTTCCTGGAGGCCGATGAGCCCAGCCTGCGAATTTCCTCTTCCTGCAGCACCCGCAACAGCTTAACCTGCAGAGAGAGCGGCATTTCGCCGATTTCATCGAGCAAGAGCGTCCCGTTGTCAGCCTGTTCAAACAGCCCGGCCTTGTCGGCCGAAGCATCGGTGAAGGCACCGCGCACATGACCGAACAGTTCGCTTTCCAGAAGTGTTTCCGGTATGGCGGCACAGTTGACCGCCACAAACGGCTTGTGGCAGCGCGCACCCGCCCCATGAAGTGCCCTGGCGACCAGTTCTTTGCCCGTGCCTGATTCGCCCAGAATCAGAACCGTGGTTTTCAGGCCGGCGACCCTTCTGATCTGGGAGAATACATCCAGCATTGCCGGAGCACGACTTACAATGCCGCAGAAGGAGTCACTGGTGTCTGCCTCCTGTCTGAGCCTCGAATTTTCGGCCTTAAGCCGCTCACGCTCTTCGGCCTTGCGGAGCACCATCACGATTTCATCTTTCTTGAACGGCTTGGATATGAAATCATAGGCTCCCAGCTTCATGCACTCGACAGCCGTATCAACCGTACCGTAGGCTGACATCATGATCACGGGTGTCGCTCCCCCCTCTGCCAGAAACCGTTCCAGAAAACCCTTGCCGTCGAGTTCGGGCATCCGGATATCGCACAGGATAAAGTCGTATACCGTTTGCGAGGCCAACTGCAGCCCCTGGCGACCGTCAGCAGCGGTATCAATCCGGTAGCCCTGACGGGACAGCATGGCTGAAAGCATGTGCCGCAGATTATCTTCGTCATCGATCACCAGAATATGGCCGACCCGGGGCATCATACGTCCTCCTTCTGCCCATCCAAGGACGGCAGCCAGACCGTAAAGCAGCTCCCCCTGCCCGGCTCGCTTTCGACGGTTATCCTGCCGCCAAAGCTCTCAATGATCCTGGCAGAAATGGCAAGTCCAAGCCCGGTTCCCTTGCCCGGTTCCTTGGTGGT
>DCNF01000036.1:427-763 GCA_002322035.1 Geobacter sp. UBA1603 | reverse complement strand
ATCAGTACCTGCTGAAGCTGGTGCGGATCGGCCAGAACAGGATCAAGCCGGTCGGCACAGGTAAGCCCAACCTGAATTTTTTTGAATACCCCCTGCTGACGCAGCAGATCCAGGGAGGTTTCAAGCAGCTCCCCGATCCGGCACACCCCGGACGTATTCCTGCGGGGCCTGGCATAATCGAGCAGCCCCCGGACGATCCGGTCAATCCGGGCAGACTCCTGGGATATCCGCCGGGAAAAATCCTGTACGGCAGGATTGTCAGACCGTTCACTGCCGAGCATTTCAGCATATCCCATGATCGATGCCAGTGGAGTGCCGATTTCATGGGCCATGCCG
>DCNF01000036.1:0-311 GCA_002322035.1 Geobacter sp. UBA1603 | reverse complement strand
TTCAATGTTGGCACGCTCCAGCGCGGCCACATGCTCGGAAACCTGTCGGTCCTTGCCCTGCAGGGTCAGCGACATGTGGTTGAACGATTCTGCCAGGCGGGCCAGCTCGGAGCAGCCGGCGACTTTGACCGTATGACCGTACTGACCGCCGGTGATTTTTTCGGTTGCCGCCAGCAGCCGGTTAACCGGCAGCACCACGATTCGTGACAGCACATAGGCCCCGCAGCCCACCAGCAGGAAAAAATCGATCGCGAAGTAGGCGGCAAACAGCTGCTGGGAGCGTTTCAGGCGCTGTTTCTCGGCATCCAGCG
>DCNF01000056.1:62061-101369 GCA_002322035.1 Geobacter sp. UBA1603 | reverse complement strand
CTGCAAAAACACCAAGACGGTTGTCGGCCGTATGGCCTGACAGGTCAACCAGAATGTCGATACTGTCGTCTCGTACCAGCCTGGCAACTATTTCCGGCGAACAGCCGGCAAGGTCACGCCAGTGACAGGGGAGACTTTTCAGCCGCTCGGTAGTGGCGTCCCTGGTGGTGCCCAGCGAATAGCAATACACCTCAAACCGGTTGTAATCGTGATGCTGCAAAATCGGCTCAATGAAATAAGCGACTGAGTGGGTGTACAGGTCGCCGGACAGATAGCCGATGCGCAACTCACGCTTACTTGAAACAGAAAATTTCTCCTTTTGTGGGGAAACACCCCTCGCATAGACATGTGCCAGCCGGCGATGCTCAGAAGTGATAAATTCTGGTAAGAGGCCGTTGCAGTAGTTGAGTGCAAAGAGATAATTGCCTACGACCGTCACATTGTCAGGCTCAACTTCCAGAGCCTTGCCGTACCACTCCAGAGCATCGTTGTGTCGTCCCATCATTTTACAGGCCCGGCCAAGATTGTTCAAAACCAGAATATTACGGGGTTCCCTTTCATAAGCCCTCAAAAGCGCCGTCAATGCATTGTCGAACTGGCAAAACCTGATCATCATCAGCCCCATGTATGACAGCGCTTCCACATTCTGTGGTTCCAGTTCGATCACCGTCGTGAAAACACGATTTGCATCCGGGTACTTTTCATTTTCATAATATAGACGCCCCAGGCGATTAAGGGCCACCACACTGTCGGGCAAACGCGCCAGAAGATCACCGAGGATCATTTCTGCCTCGGCGGACTTGCCGACAAAAACCAGTGATTCGGCCAGCAGAATCACGACCTGCTCCGAATCTGGCATCAAAGGCAACAAATGTTTAAAGACCGGAATCGCCTGTTCATGTCGACCCAGATGAACCAGAGATAACGCTTTACCTGTCAAACCTTCTGGGTCCGATTGGTCATCGACAAGTGCTCGTTCGTAATTTTCGAGGGCTTGAACATACTCCCCACGATCAAACAAACGGTCACCATGCGCAATCAATTCTCGCCTGCCCTCATACATTGCGTGCAAATTCACCTTTCTCGCAGCACTTTTCCTCGACCATGCATCTGAACGCTTCTTCCAGTTCTCTGGTCACGCCGGCTCCGTCCATCAAAGGAGACGTAGCCATCATACCCCTCAATTCACTGCGTAGACACACAAGCCGTTCAGGAGCAAAGGCGAGGAGAACTGCCTTCTCCACATAATCTTCAGGAGTATGGGCGACTAGATCCGGGCAGCCAACAGACTGTAGCAATGAAACCCCCACACGGGAAACATGAGTATCACCGCAGAGCGTGATCACGGGAGTACCCATCCAGAGAGCTTCACAGGTGGTTGTGGTGCCATGATAGGGGAAGGTGTCAAAAGAGATATCAACCTTACCGTACTCCTGAAGATGCTCCAAGGGGGTGGCCGTTACAACCCGCATAGTAATACGGCTCGCCTCAACATCTTCAGATTCAAATCGGGACAAGACCTCCTGTCGCACCGATTGATCACCAAGTGCCATGCTTTTCAGGTAGAGCCGGGAACCGGGAACCCGGCGCAGCACCTGCGCCCAGAGGCTGATCTGGGCTGTGGTGACCTTGGCAAAATTGTTGAAACTGCCGAATGTAATATATCCGTTGGATTTGAAGGGCGGAGTCGTAACCGCTGGAAATTCCATCGGCGGTAAATAACTGCAAAATATCCGTGGGAGGCGCCAGAGACGTTCACTGTAGAGGTGTTCGGTCATGCCAGGAGGGTCGCAGACATTATCAGTGATGTAATAATCCATTTCAGAAAGACCCGTGGTATTGGGATACCCGATCCAGGAAACCTGCACGGGAGCAGAACGAACTGCAAAAACACCAAGACGGTTGCCTCCTGAATGACCGGTCAAATCAACAAGGACATGGATTCCATCCCTCACGATCTGCTCTGAAAGCAATGCCTGTGATTCTGTTGAGACATCACGCCATAGGTTTGTCATTAGCTTCAAACGACTGGTGGTATCGTCATTCATCGGACCGAACGAATAGCAGAACACCTCAAACTTTTTATGATCATGATTTTTCAGGATCGGTTCCATAAAATAGGAGACCGAATTGGTGTGGAAATCGCCGGAAATATAACCAACATGGATTTTGCTCTGTTTATGGATAGCAGCGAGTTGACCCACATCCACTTTGCCGCAATACCGTGAGGCCAGACGACGATGTTCGGCAGCGATATACTCCGGTGCAATACCATGGCAGAAATTCAGCTGAAAGAGGTAACATGAAACAAGCCCGGTGTGCCGGGGATGATTAACAAGTACACTTCTGTACCAATCCAGAGATTCATGGTGAGCCCCGATCAACCTGAGCAGCCAAGCAATCTGTTCATTCAGTTGGATATTGCTGGGGTTCAGAGAATACGCTTTTTTAAAACAGGCATGTGCATCATGAAACTGCTGGTACTTGATAAGAATATGCCCCAAAAACATCAAAGCCTCGGCATTGTCAGGCTCCCTGCGCAGCACTTCAGAAAAGCTTTCATATGAATCACTGTAGTTGCCCTTCTCAAAACGGAGGCGGCCAAGAAAGAGCAAAGCCTGATGACGGTCTGGAAATTGTCTAAGCAACTGAATTAGAACTACCTCGGCTTGATCCATTTCTCCGAAAGCAACTAAAGACTCTGCCAGAAAAAACGATAGCTGTTCCGAATCAGGCATCAAAAGCAACAGTTGTTTAAAGACTGGAATCGCCTCATTGTACCGGCCAAGGTAAAACAGGCAGAGTGCTTTACCGGTCAGCCCCTCCGGGTTGTCCGCCGACATGGAAAGCGATGAGCAGTAATAACCGTAAGCATCTGAATAGCTCTGGTTTTCAAAGGCACGATCGGCCAATGACAGCACGCTCTGCAATTGTGACGATATGCTACATGCCACTGCGGCTAACACCTTTTACCCATATTGCCAGTTGTCCGGCAAAAATCGGCTGACCGGCCAAGATAAGGGAGTTTTGAAGCTGCTCCAAATAGGCATCAACTCCGTAACCTTGCCTGCACAAATCCGCATGGCAAGCCGATGCTGTCCGGCTTTCACCGGAGATCACCGTCAGCGCCAGCCTTAATGCAGTAAGAAGTGGCCATTCCCGATGTTGATCCGACAGGCTGTCAACCCGTTGACAGGCGCTCTCAGAATTTCCCGTATGCAGTTCACATAGAGCCGCATTCAATTGAGACTCTTTGTGGTCCGGATCAAGCTCAAGCGCCTTTTCGGCCGATGCCAGGGCATCGACATAACGATGGAGCCCCATAAGAGCGTAGGAGCGATTGAAGTAAACGTCACGAACAGCGGCGCCAGAGGCCAGCAGACGGTCCCAATATTCAATGGCTTCTTCAAAAAAACCAAGCTGCCCAGCCTGCAATGCCAGTTCAGCAAGCGCTACTTGATCATTTGGCCGCCCGGCAAGCTTGGTTTTCCCCATTTGATAATAGCGAAGCTGTTTGGCCTTCTGGTCTTTTTCATCCAGTTCACCATAATGGTGAACGACAAAATCAGCGTGCTCAATCGGAATACCATGATGCCGCAGATCTGGTTCTACCATTTCATGGATGTCACCATGAAAACGAATTAAGGACGAGTTCGGAAATAACCTGACTTTACAGCTCGGATACCAACCATCTCCCTGCTCCCGCTCACCACCGGTTCCGTCATTGGTCAGCCATCCCTCACTCTCTGGGCGGTTGGAATAATTTCTGGTCGTGACGCTCCAGGCGACCATTTTGCCGGCAGATGACTGCAATGTCTGGGCGAACCGTTGAAAATCACTTTCGGACAAGACTTCGTCAGCATCAAGCACGAATACCAATTCTCCGGTAGCTTGGGCCAAAGCGAAATTACGGGCAGCGGAAAAATCGTTGGCCCATGTGTAGTGATACACCTTAGCTCCGAACACTGTAGCAACATCAGCGGTTCTGTCTATCGAACCAGTATCAACAATAATGATTTCATCCACTACTGGCCTTGTACTGGAAAGGCAGTGCTGCAGATTAGTGCATTCGTCCCTAACAATCATGCAAAGAGATACGGCCGGAAGGCCACCAAAACGACTTCCTCTGTGTGGGCCACACTGTTTCCTCAAATCAAGGGCCTTATCCAGCAGCTCGTCATCACAGCCAATCCGTACTATTCCATCTTCCAACTGCGCCAGTGCCAACTTTATCTGTCCTGATTCGGCGAGTGCCTCTGAAAACGCCATTATAAGATGTCTGACATCCGGGAACTGAGACAGTAAATCGTGCATTAGATCTACAAATTCAGAAAGATGTGACAAGCGCCGTGCTGCGTCATGCAGGATTGATGCTGCATCGGCATTAAGTGGAGAAAGTACAAGACTCTGACGGAACAACTGATAACCTGCCTCCAACTCACCGCTGTTCCAGGTGAGCATTCCCAGAGCCAGCAAAGCCTCACCACGGCACGAATCAGCCGTGGCAGCACGCTGAAGAAACTCATAAGCCGCCGCAATAGTACCGCGTCGGGCAGCCAGCATTCCCAAAACCTCAAGCGGCCGAGCCCGGTCTCCTTTCTGCTGTAAAACAGCCATGGCAGCGGCCTCGGCCTGCTGTTCCTCACCCAGCGCAGCGTGGCAGATGGCAGCGATCTCGCACATCCAGATCCGGTCGGTATTTTCCGGGACCTCTGGGAGAACCTGCATGGCATCCTCGTAGCGCTTGGCGGAGACCAGCAATTCAGCAAGTTCAACGTAAGGCAGGGGAGATTGTGAGTTAACACTGATTGCCTGCCGCAGAATAATTTCTACTGCCCTATCAATTTTGCCTTGCCTGGCTTCCTTTCGAGCATCCTGCAAAGCCGTTTCCAGGATCAGGTTGTTGGGCAACTTTTCATTCTGGCCCTTATTCCCGACAGGCTCACCAAGCGCGAGAAGAACTTTTGATAGGTGCGGCCGGTACCCTTCAGGAATAATGTTGTCCCTTGCCCAGAGCCTAATGTATTCAAGCAGATCAAGAGCTATTTCGTATTCGCCTCTGAAATATGCCTCCACCGACTGCCGGTATTTGAAATCAAACACATCCTGCAACATGGTTTCCGGCAAGCGATATGATTCGTAAATGGGAACAATTCCCTGATCATCGAGACAGTGGGTCGAATCGTTTATCGTGGCAGAACACCCTTGTGACAGAAGATAATTACGTTGTGCCTCAATACCATTCCAGATTTCTTTCACCCCCCCCTTTTTGTGAGTATAGGGGTGTTCCTGATGAACGATCATGATACGGCGGGTTGCATCTATTAATGCCGAACCGAACCGCTTGGCATACCAGAGCAGCCAATTATCCCAGTAAGTGCGGCCGACCGCAAACGGTGGAATATTTTGATAAAGCCCCTTCTTAAACACGAAATAGTCAATGCCGGAACTGGCATCCAGCAAGCCATTATGAAGAGCCTCTTTCTCAATAAGTTGACTCCATTCAGGATTGCTGAAATCGACCGGTTCCCACATCATAAGGTCATGGCGTCGACCAACCATAAGAGCCGAATGATCTAACAGTGACAAATAATCTAAATTGTTAAAGAAGCTATCCAAAAGAATAATATCGGCATTAACATATGCCATAAGATCCGAATTTGAGAGACGCTGGGCCGTTTCAAAAGCAAAATCGATCAGCGGTGTCCCGAATTCATTTACCTTGATATCCGGAACATGCCTTAAACCGAACTCCTGGGCGATCCCGGCAACACCTTCCTCGCTCCCCAAAAGTATGACATCGGGACGAGCGCTTCTTGTAATCCAGCTTTGAATGGCATTCCGCTGGATAATACCTATTAGGCCGATAAAGGGTTTAGGGATTGTAAATATAGTGACGAGGTGTTTTGCCGTTTCATTTTTCATTGGTATATATTGGACCCCGTATGCTGAATAACAAGTTTCATCCTGTCTGCTAGGGCTGTTAAGCCATCCAACTCAGCGATCATTATTTTTAATTCCAGCAATGCGCGCCCCACGTCGGATGTTTTCAATAGGTGCAAGGCTTCTAGCGCTTTCGCGTTATCACTCTCACCAACAAATCGGTTGAAAACACCTTCTGCCTCCTCATAACCTTGGCGAGACACCTCATATCCAAGGTGAACAGACAGCCATTCCATATAATCCTCTTTATATGCACCAATTACATAGGCATGCAGAGGCATGATAGGGAATAAAATATTACACCCATCATCTCTGATAAACCCACATTTAATATAGGTGCTGACTGGGGTCATGGTGCATACGAATAATTGTTGAATAAGGTGTTCAAATCGTGAGCCGTGACATCCAACAAATATAAATCGTCTAAGTAACTTTTTATTTTCAACCATCTCCTTCTCGTTACGGCTGTACATTTTGATGGTTTCAACCATGAACCGGGCAAATTCAAAAACCTCAATGCATTTTGCAGGTACTACAAACCCACGCATCATTGTTGTGGGCAAATGTTTCATCGAGAAGTCAAAAATAAACGTACTGCACTTATGGTATATTTCTTCGCCTGAACAACAACGAAAAGGAAACAAATTATCTGTACCTCCAATCAGGCTCACGTCGCATAAAATGTGCCCTGAATGGCCTGCCAAGTGTCTGAATTCAGCAAGCATATGAATCAATCGCCTATTGCTGCCAATATATCCGACATTCGAGGATGGCTGAATATTTGCAATACAATCAGAAAGATATGGGAAAACATGATTGTCGTCATAATACAAGCCGGCATCGAAGGGACTCTCGGATACCGACATTCCTGTTATTGGATGCTCCATGCCAGGAAGAATTTTTTCAAGCAACAATGAAGTGCGAAATTCATCATCTAAACGAAATTCTTCTATTTCTTCATAAGGCATTCCCCAAGTTTCAGACTGATCAGGGACGTACGGTGTTTTTACATTTGCAAAAAAGGCATCAAGACTGTTTTCAGTCGAAGTCCCCCCAGCATGATACACTGTCTGTATTCGTGTGTGGTCACAGTGGAATGCGTAAAGTTTATCCAGAATTGTTGATGTTTCTCCATTTAAAAGCCACATCCGTTTACAGAGATTTGTATCTACATGCCATCCCAGAACCATTTGCTCATTCATTCCATAAATTTGAAATAATTGACTGCGCAGGCTTAATTGAAAATCTCCCGGCCCATCGAAAATCGTTTCCTTTACCGAGGTAATTATTTCATTGAGATGAAGCCTCAATCCCCACTTTTTAAAGTCGGAAATAATTGTTTCTGGGTTCATTCGATCTACAGATTCCCATAAAGATTCGGGCATCTCAAAACGTGGCAGTTCGTAAAAACCATCCGGCAAATCGGCGACAATACGTGATAGGGATAGATCTGGCTGGAGAGGGGTGAATACCATGTCGGTATTGGTATTGAGGATCCAGCGGTTGGCTGGATTGCTGCGACGGATGGCAATATTGCGGCACAACGGTTCCAGCACCTTGAATTTTGCGCCGTTCTTGCCTCGCTCATACTGTTCAGGCCGCACTCGTAAAATTCGCAGGAGTTCCTTGGCACGGTTTGTCAAAGTATCGGCAATAGATTCCGGAAAGGTGGGAATATCATCCGGAGTGTTGCAATCGACAAAAATGATCTCGTCATCCGGGGCATCAAGGATATGGGCAATGCAATTGATGCTCAATGCCGCCCGTTTGGGCAGGTTGTAGCCGTAGGAATCATTTCTTCCGTAAACAATAATGGAGATCATTTAGCCTCCAGGCGTCTCGATGTCACGTGGTTTGATGTAAGTGTTATTCAGTTGAACCAAAATGCATGACTAATGGAACTCCGTATTGTCTGTAAAACCACAATCCGGATAAATGGAAACATAGTGTTTCAAATACGATTTAAACATTTCGTCTGGAAAATACGCACAAATTTGTTTGAGACTCGGCTTGCTTCTACTCCATCGTCCGAAAGTAATAACAGATTCGAGTGCAATGCAACAGGTATTAAGAGCGAAATCACGAATGAGAGGAGCAACCGTCCCTTGAGCCCACTTTTCTTTGAGATGGTCTGGGCCTGGCTTTAGCAGTGGAAGATGTCGTGACAGGGCAATAAAAAGTGCTTCCGCACTATTCCGCTGATAAAATACTGCAAAAGGAGGATTTTGCTCCATGTTGACCGCCAAATCCGACAGGAATATGGGCTTGCCGAGCACCCGAGAATCTTCGACGACAGTACTCCAACCTTCAAACAAGGAGGGCTGGACTACAGCCAGGGAAAGCCGAATCAATTGGATTTGGTCATTTCGTGGGATGATTCCCAGGATACGCACCAAACTTTCGAGTCCATGTTTCGCCAGATAACTGCGAACTTCTTTGAAATACTCCGTGGTATCTTTGTTATCTGTTGTTGATCCGGTGCAGATAAGGTGGACAGGATTCCCCTTATCGCGGAGCATGCGGATCGTATTGAATAACAAAAGATGGTTTTTGTGTTTCCAAAACTGATTGCAGCAAATTAGAAACCGGTCAGGCAATGCGTATTTTTGTTTCACAGATTCCGGGTCATCTTTGTACCATTCTTGGCGTGGCAAAGAATGGAATCTCTGAATTCGTATCTTTGCACGTGTCCATGGATAGAGACGTTGAAAATCCATTTTCACATCATTGCTACTCAAGATGATCATCTGTGCCTTATCGGCAATTTCACGAAACTTCAAATCGCGATATTTAAGAATTTCGTCAGAGTAGTTCTCCGGAAGATGTATATGCTGGAAATCTGCGATCCAGGAGGCTGCACACTGCCCCGGAATGATATCTGCACCTACCGGAAAGTAAAAATCGACCAGTTTGAAAAGTTCATTGAAGGTGGTAAGGCAGTAGGTCGGTCCCAGAAATTGTTGGGCCCTGCCAATATCGGAACCCCAAAAAATGAGCCTATCGAAGCAATGTATATATGATGAGTAGAGGTCGAAATCGTCGAGATTATGTTCGAAGACAACCCCAGTTAATCGTGGGCGGTTTTGGGGCGACATTGAAACAAGTGCTCTTACCAGCAATTCGATATAGCTGACGCCACCCAGCCAGCCGCGCCCACCTAGCAGCGGAATGGCCATATCGATCTGATTGATCATGATATATCCCCCCCCCGGGATATGAACCACCGGTCGTAGGTAATAAGTCCATCTGTTAGTGTTATAGATGGGTTAAAACCGAGGAGTGAGATCCGGTCGATATTTGCCTGCCACCTGAGGGGGTCGCCTTCTCGGACATCGCCGCTAAATCGGATCGTTTTTCCGTTTGCAAAGAGTGATCCCAGTAGCCCAATTAACTTCGAGATGCTGGTCTCTTCACCGGAGGCAACGTTGAAGATTCCAGTTGCATCAGAGGTAATGATGCATTCGACAGCCTGTGCTACATCCCAGGCATGAATGAAATCCCTGGATTCATTACCTGTGCCCAAAACATCGACGATCTGTTCATTTGCCGAGAACTTTAGGCAGAGGTCATGTATAACCTGGCGCTGGAGAAACTGGCCGTATGCGGAAAAAATACGAAGTACTGCGGAAGAGATTCCATATATATCGGAATACTCCTGCACAAGAAGTTCGCACATCCGTTTGTCAAAGCCATATGGTGAGATAGGGGCGCAGGACGCGGTTTCCGGAACGGGGATATTCGTTGGATTACCATAAACAGCGGCACTTGAAAGGAATATGAAGCGCGTGGAGGGAGAGATTTTTCGAATCGTGTCGAGTGTTTGGGCGCAGACTGCGACCGAACCGCGGAAATCCATCAACGGATCATTAACGGAATCCGGCACCGAAGCAGTCGACGCGCAGTGTACAACGGCATCAGGACTGAAATCTTTCAAGACGCGGGATAAGGCTTCATCAGGCAGCGTCATTCCATAACTATCGATTCCCTCCTTGAGTTGAGAGGGGCGGATACCTTTAACAAAACGCCCCAGTCCAGCAACTGTGTAGCCCCGCTTGTGCAGATAATGTGTGATATGCCTGCCTAAAAATCCCCCGGCCCCGGTAATAAGGACACGTGTCATACCCCATATCCTCTTTTGACCGCAAAAGCCACACCATAACCAAACTCGGTGAATTCATACGCGATAAGCGAGGAATCACCCGCTATGGCCTTACGCCATACATCTATCAGATATGGGTGATAAGGGTGGCATACATCATCGAAAACTATGACCCCGCCGGGGGCGAGGTGTGGGATGACATTCTCGAGATCATTGTATGCACCTTCTTCGGTATGATCACCGTCAACGGTTATTAAGTCAAAAGTTGTGTCAGGGTACTTGTCGAAGAATGCAGGGATCGTCTGATGGCTATCCCCATCAATAAAGTACAGACTTCCTTGATGGCCATGACGCCTTGCTTCACTCATAACAAAATCTGGGCCCGGATTTTCCATGCCGGCATAGTCCTTAAGCCAAATATCGCATGCCACTATATTTGCAGTCGGACATGCTCGGACAACCGTACACAGCGAGCGTCCTCGCCTTACGCCGATTTCCAGATATGTAGCAGGTTTTACCAAAATGGCCGCGGCATACAGGACGTTTATTATGTCGAGGTAATGCCAATGCTTGCCGTACCTCGTGAGTCCCGCTCGGTAAAAACGATTGAGATATCGGACATACTCGTCCGATGCCAACTCACTATGGAATTCCATGATAGCTTCCCAAGTGGCGGGTGCAGTAGCACAATTGACTATTGTAGCCGGGGTTGGAGCTAGCGGGCCGTAAAATTCGGGCAGAGAGTTATTAAACGTCGCTGGTTTACTATCGGGCGTTATCCGCGATACGGTCAAAAGATCGGGAAGTCCAGAATTGGCAGTATGGAAGGAGCTCTCGAAAAAATGCCAAGAGGAGATGTCCAGATAACGGAGGACGTGGTTGCAGTTTTTTTTGAATCGTGTTTTGCGGATTTCAAGGAAAGTCTTGTTGTCCAGATTCGGAGCGAGGTTGCGGTTCTCGTCGCGGGCCACCCAGAAAGGTCCTATTGCCAGAAAATCGATATCCATCTGTAGAAAGGATTCGATAGCGTCCTCGGGAGTATCGACTATAGCCTCGCCATTTATATTAAAGCTTGTGTTTATGATGACCGGCAGGCCGGTTAGCTTTCTGTAGGCATCGATCGTGGCATAAAAAGCAGGATTATGCTCCTTCGATACCGTCTGCATCCTGGCCGTGCCGTCGGCATGCACCACTGCGGGAATTTTCTCACGGGCCATTTCCTTTGTGTTTGCAATCAAAAGCATGTAAGGAGCTTCGACATCGATGTCAAAATAGTCACTGGCGTACTCAGCGAGACAGGCGGGAGCGAAGGGGCGAAAGGGCTCTCGATGTTTGATCCGTTCGTTTATAATGTCTTTCATTTCCTTTCTGGCCGCACTTGCCAGGATGGAGCGGTTCCCCAGAGCACGGGGACCAAACTCGGATCTCCCGGTAAACCGGGCGACAATCATTTCATTATTCAGACTTTCTGCAATTTTCTCATGGATCGATTCCGGCCTGTGATAGATAATTCCTTTGGATTTCAACTCGTGCTCTATTTCCTCATCGCTGGATTCCTGCCCAAAAAATGGAATCGAAACTGGCAATAGAGACCGGTTATTGGGGAATAGACTTAGCGAGACCTGCTGAGCTGCTCCAACGGCTGTCCCATCATCGGCAGCTGCCGGATAGATGAAGATTCTCTGGCAGCCGGATTCCCTTCGGATCCTTTCGTTCATGAGCCCGTTCAGAGTTACTCCACCGGCAAGTGCGAGATCCGGCAGTCCTGTCAGCGCCATTGCAGTTCGTGCCAGTTGGACACCAACCTCTTCCAGAACTTTTTGTATCGACGCAGCAAAATCAAAGTGTTCCTGGCGGATTTCCTCGTCAGGCCGCCGGGGTTTGAGAAGTTTATTGAAGTCCGACGCGAAGCCAAAGCCGAAGTGGCCGTACAGCCCAGTAGCTTCCTGCAGGACATAGTATGGGTGAGATGGGTTGAACCGGAGGCGACAATCCGGTGTGACATCGATGAGATCATGAAATAGGTGATAATAGGTCGGGCTTCCGTAGGCAGACATTCCCATCACTTTGAATTCGTCACCGAAGGAAAAACCGAGATGTCCGGTAACATTAAGATAAAAAATACCCAGACTTGTCGGCCAAGGCGTCGACGTCAATTTATGAATGCCGGAGCAGTCAGCTGCATAAACGGCTAAGGTTTCAGATTCACCCTGACCATCGATCGTGAGCACTGTTGCTCGGTCAAATCCTGAGTTAAGAAACGCGGAAGTGGCATGACAGAGATGGTGGGGAACCCGGTAAAGGGGGATTTCTGGAAACAGGGTGCCGACATTCAGCACAATCTGCCGGTACTTAAGTGCCCAGTTATAAAACCAGTGGATACGCGCCGTTGCCAGGGATCGAACCTCTGGAGCAAGGGAAAGACTGGCCAGTTCCTGGTCTAATACTTTTTGTGAAAAACTGCCGTTGTAATTGTAATAGTCGCCATAGATGTGCAGTTCAAGAAGCTTGGCCAATATCTGTTCTGCAGGTGTATCCCCCACGATGCGCTTAAGTTCGTTAGCCAGCGTGCCGGTTATAAATTCTTTTTCATAAAAATTGACAGCGACCTCTGAAATTGCCAACCCATTATTTTGGGCATATTGACACGCTTTGGTTATGCTCCCGATAGGAAAATACCAGCTGTGCTTCACGTTGTTCAGACGCTCTTCTGCTACCGCAAACAGAACTTCACCTGTGTTGCGTTTGACAAGAGCAGTTGCCCCTTCATGCCCAAAACAGCCGATACCGAGAATCACTGCGTTATTAGATGCAACAGTGCCGTCCGAATTTAATTTCTTCATATTGTTCTCCTTCACAGAAGGGAAGTCATTGGATGAACTGCTTGGTTCAGAAGGCTTTTTTCTAAGACCTTCTGAAGTTTGGGCAGGTCGGACAAAACCATTCTGACCCGTTAGATAGTGCTGTATTATTTTGTCAAACTTCCGGACTATACCTTCCAGAGAGTAGTTCCGGGAAGATGATCAGGTCGGCCTTTTGGGCCGTGGCCATCCGGATGCGCTCATCGATGAGCGCAAGGTTGTCGGCGACGCAGCCGAGTTTCGGTTTGATCTGGGCTGACACGGCGGCGAAATCGTACATTTTCTATGCCTTTCGTGCGGTAGCACACAAATGCCACCCCCACTGTTGTTCCATCCACCTGAAGATGGAGTTGGGGAGCCATCTGAAATACCAGACCTTTTTGTACTGGTAATTACGGTACTCCGGTATGCTGTACGGGAAAATATGGTCAACAAACAGGTCTGTAATACTGAATCCCTTGAGAAAATCCTTGATAGTTTCCTTGGTATACGAGTAGGTCACAGGGCATCCCGTTTCAGCTTCTGAGTAGCGTGCTATCAGGTCGTCGAGGGTTTCTCCCGGTTTTTTTCCGTACTTCAACTGCATCCAGAACACTTTCCAAGACGCTCGATAATACACCATGATCTTAAAAACACTATCTTTGTCCATGTACTTGTGAATCTGCTCGATAACCCGCTCAGGGTGGGGAGTATGGTGAATAACTCCAAAAGAATACACCAGATCGTAGCGTTCGACCGGTACGTAATCGCTCAGGTTTTCCGCATTAGCCTGGTAAAAGGTGATGTTATCAAACCCGAACACTTCAGCCCGTTTTTTGGCCAGTTCCAATGACTCCGTGGAAAGATCAACCGCCGTAACCTGGGCCCCTGCGCGGGCAAAGTTCATGGTATCAGTCCCTATTCCGCAACCGATTTCCAGCACTTTCTTTCCCTTCCACTTTTCAAATTCGGCAAAAGCCGGTATGTGCGGTTCGACAAAATACTTTCGAGCCTCCACCTCATCGAAATATTGTCGTGTCCCCACCGGACTCGGCGAATGCCGAACGTTACATGGCCGTGCATTCCAGTAGCTCTTTACTTTTTCAAGCTCGATATTGCTGAATGGATTATCGGCGCTCATAGCTGGTTCATTCCTTTGTTGAAATGCCTACACCCAGAGGCATGTAGGTAAAGGCGGAAAGATTCTTTTCGGCTGCGGCACGCCAGCTATCGACAACCAAAGCGCCTGGCTTGGTCAATGCAGCAATATGCTCCCAATCAAGATTTCTGTACTCCGGCCAATCGGTCAGCAAGGCTACCACGGCAGCACCCTTCAGACATTTATCAATGGAATCGTCATACTCAACCGCATCACCCAGTTGTTTTTTGGCCGGTTCCAGCGATTTGGGATCATGGAGGGCAACCGTAAAGCCGGTATTCTGAAGCAGTTGCGCCAGCATTATGGAATGGGACTCTTCGATGATGTGGGTATCGGCCTTGTAGGAAAGGCCCAATAGTGCAATTTTTGCCGGCGCAGTGCAGTGGGCGACGATTTTATCGAAAATGCGGCGGGGGATACTGTTGTTCACGGCGACAACCGCCTTGCCCAGCAGCGCTTCACTGCCGAACTCTTCGGCAAAGGCCTGAAAGGCGATATTATCCCTCGGGAAGCAGGGGCCTCCAAAACCGAGCCCCCCCTTCAAGCATTTGTTTCCGACTCTGGTGTCGGCACCGATAGCAGCGGTAATGACGTCGATGTCAGCGCCAGGCACCTGTTCGCAGATGGCAGCCAGGCCATTGGCATAGCTTATTTTCATGGTCACATAGCAATTAAGACTGATCTTGGTAATCTCGGCATTGACCAGCGACATGACCGCCATCATCGGCGAGGTTTTGCAGGTGCTGGCGTACAGATCACGGATGAGGGCGCCTGACTGCTCGTCAGAGGCGCCAATCAGCACCATATCAGGGTTGAGAAAGTTTCGGATAACCGAGCCGAGAGCAATGAATTCCGGATTGTAGACCAGCCCAAAGTCGCTGCCGCATTTTTTGCCGGTGGCCTGCTCCAGAAGGGGCCTGAAAATAGTGTCACAAGAGCCGGGCATGACCGTCGAGACCACGTCAACAATATGAAATGTGCCCTTGGCTGAAAGCGCAGGAGCCAGTCCTTCCAGTACCTTGATCAGGTAGTCATTGGTGAAGCGCCCATCAGGCAGGCTGGGAGTGGGAACGATGATCAGGGTCGCATCCGATGCATGAACAGCGGCATCGTACGTATCGACGATATTCAGGTTATTCCAGGCCGACTCCAGCAACTCGGACAAGCCGGTCTCGTCAATAGGGTTACGGCGGGCCTTCAACTCCCTTCTGAAAAAATCGTTGAGATCGTAGCCATATACCTGATGTCCGGCGGAAGCGAAGCAGGCGGCGGTACACAAACCCAGCTTACCGAGCCCAATTACGGAAATGTTCATGGGGTCCTCATGCAGAATCTAGATGAATTTATAGGTCATGCTGTCGTTGAGAATGACCTGTTCATAGATTTCATTGTGCGGCTGGTAAGTACAGCGGGGACACTCCCCGCGGATCTTGATGCGGTCATGGATTTTCCAGTGGCCATCACTCCCCCACAGCTTGTTGATCAAATTGACATCCACCAGATTGCTCCCCAGTTCCAGTTTGGCATCGCCGCGGCGGTCACAGCAGAGGCCAAGCGTAAAAGCGTTCTTGCCTGCATCTGCACCAACAGGTGGCATGATCACCGCCGTCATGAAAACCGCATAGCATTTCTGGAAATGATTGGCCGCATCAAACTGTGAATTGAATTTGTGGGTGATGCCATACACGTTGAAAGACTCGTCATCCAACTCCTGAGCCAACGTTACTTGTTCATTGAACAGCTTGATCTCTTCCGGCGTGAACTGAATAGTGTTAGTTGGATTGCCTACGTTATCCCAAGTGGTGCCGGCCGGCCGAAAATGGATGTTCTTGCAGCCGATCTCCTTGGCCAGTTTGGCGGCCTGATAAATCTCACCGATATTTTCTTTATAGAGCAGATACTTGTAGCTGACGCCGTAGGCGGGGTGCTTTGCCCCCAGGCGATGGTTGTGGCGCCTGGCGTAGTCCACCAGGGTGGCGATATTAGTGATGATGGTATCGAAGGTGTTCAGTTCCGGCTTGAGTTCTTTCAGCTTGTTAAGGGTATTGGCACTGCCAGCATCGACAGAAACCCCTACCCAGGTGCAGTGGGAAAGGCTGTCCATCACCGGGTAGATCAGGCTGCCATTAGTAACAATGCCCACCTCGATGCCGTTTGCGATAACCCGGTCGATGAACGTAGCAGTGGCAGGATTAATAAGCGGCTCACCACCGCCAGCCACGCAGATCGCCTCGACCCCAGGTTTCCAGACGCTGTTCCCCTCACCCCAGCGTGGCAGGAAGTCGGCGATATTCATCAAGGCATGTTCAGAGAGGCTCCCCTTGCGGTGGGCCCGGACAAAAGCAGCATTGCACCATGCACAGCCGAAATTGCAGGCATTAGTAGGATCGACGGTGATCAGGACAGGTGGCGGTATCTGCTTGCCGCGCTTGATCTGCCGCCAGCGATGCACATGTGAAAGCAACTTGTAGCTGTTAAAGGGATTCCATCGTTTTGCAGCGGCCCATTCCGCTGGCAGAGAACTGCTTGGTGGGGATACGTGTAGTACTTGCGCGGCCTGCTCCGTCACGTTGCCAAACCTCCTATAACTAGAAGTAATCACTTCAAGCATACCACCCTGCTGGTCATATTTTTGACACCACGTGCTGCTGGCCTTGTATAATTCATCATGTGTGCCATTCTATGATGTCTGTGAACGAAAAAACGCCCTGCCACAGTTGCTGACAGAGCGCTTGAAACAATCCGCTTTTACGGAATCGGCTCATTATGCCAGCAAACGCAGCGCTTGCCGTACCTCCCCATTCCACGGTTCGATCTCCAGCGCCCGGCGGAAAAATGTTTTCGCCTCTTCCGGCCGCCCAACAGCAGAGCAGATCTGGCCGAGCGCCAGCAGTATTTCCATGTCGCGCGGCTGCTCCCGGAATAGTTCCAGATAGATGCGTATGGCATCATCAGTCCGCCCCATTTCGGCCACATAAAGATCTGCAAGGTTCTTGCGGAAGTTCGCGTTTTTCGGCTGAAGTTCGACCGCCCGTTCATAGGCCGTGCAGGCACCGGTGGAATTGCCGAGCTGATAGCGGACAACTCCCAGGTCGTTGTAGCCCAGGGCATAATCGGGGTAGAGGCGAATCAGCTCCTCCAGAAGCGAAGAGGCCTCCTGATATCGGGCAGCAGCTGCATGCCGGGAGGCCTCGCCATGCAAGTCTTCCGCAGTCCGGCGTGGTTGTACCGACGAAGCAGCCTGCTGAACCGATGCCAGAGCCTGGCGGGCCTCGCTGTTCCAGGGTTCGATCTCAAGCACCCGGCGATAAAAGGTCCGGGCCTCTTCCGGGCGGCCGACAGCCGCACAGATATGGCCAAGGTTGACCAGGGTCTCCACGTCACGTGGGTTGCGACGATGCAGGTCAAGGTAGATGCGGATCGCGTCGTCACCGCGGCCGAGATGGGTAAAACAGAGGTCAGCCAGGTTGCGGGCAAAGACCGCGTTGGCAGGATCCAGCCCATGGGCATTTTCGTACGCGGTCTGGGCTGCATCCAGATCTCCCAGGTTGTAGCAGACCACGCCGAGATCGTTGTGGACAACCGCACGGCCCGGTATCGCCCCGGCCAGTTCTTCCAAGATCGGGCGGGCTTCGGCAAAACGGGAGGCGGCCGCCAGTTCCCGAGCCTCATGGTAGCGTTCCTCGAATGTTTTCTGCGGCGGAGGGGGGGCAGCCACATACGCCGGCTGCTGGGCCGGAACAGGCGAAGCTTTCGCCGGCGCCGGGAGCTCAGCATGTTCAGCAGGGGCGGCCAGCGACATGGTGCCTTCCAGGGCGCTTCCGAGCCGCCCCAGAGCGATCAGCGCCTCGGTATCACGGGGGTTGCGCTTGAGGATCTCCAGGTAAATATCAACGGCATCATCCAGCCAGCCCAGCTCTACCGCGTAAAAATCGGCCAGATTCTTTCGGAATGTTATCGTTTCAGGCTGCAGGCGGCAGGCTTTTTCATGGTGGGCCAGGGCCAGGGTCGGGTTACCGGCTTTGAGGTAGAGCACGCCCAGGTCGTTGTGCCCCTGGGCAAAGGAAGGATAGGTCTGCAGGAACTGCTTCAGGCGGTTGATCGCCTCAAGGGGAGAGAGGTCATGCAGCGAAGCGATCAGACGGTCATAGTCACCGCTGACGTCACGGGATGATTCAGGCACGGCAAGGAGGTTGTTCATTCGTCTGCTCCCGGTCAATGAAGGTCTTTATATGGGGAAAGACTATACTGGAGATCAGCATGAAATGACAAGCGGAATAAGGGCCCTGAAGCCGCCCCGCGCCGACCGGATCACTCAGAATGCCACCAGCGAATAGCCGTCGATCTGGTCGGCCGAGCTGTCCATTGCCCGGCCGGCGGCATCCTTACCCTTGAACGAAAATACCAGGTGTTTGGGGTCGATGGTGGCGTCGCCGGTTGCATTCTGGCTGACCCGGAAGGTGATGGTGGCCTGGTAGGTGGTCGGGTCATAGACCACTGACAACGGGGTAGGAGCAATTGCCGCTTCAGTGTTTTTCACCGGCATGGTGTTGTTGTAATAGCCCCCTTTGGTGTTGTTTGCTTTAGAAATTGACCAATTAAGCGGATTACTGACCGACCCAAGATCCATCTGGTTATTGAACTGGAACGTCATGGCGAATGTCCGTGACGTATTTGGCGTAATCAGGGCCGGATCAAGGGTATAGAGCGGGGTCCCAGCGCCGAGCATGGTTGTGAATCCGTCTTTGGAACTCATTGAAACGAACTTCGGCTTGTTCAGCACGCGCTTCAAATCACTGGCAAGCGTATAATCCTTTGAATTGAGGATGGTGAGCTGCCCCTGGGCTTTTTCCCTCTGGCCGGCAGATTCGTAGGCGACGCCCAATTCATAGTTGGCTGCCGGAAAATTCGGTTTGAGGCGCAGCGCCTTCTCCAGATTGGCAATCGCCTGATCGGCTTTCCCCTGCTTGTTGTAGAGCACTCCCAGGCTATAATAGACGTTGCCGTCTTTGGGGGCGATCGTTGCGACCTTCTTCAGTTGCGTCTCGGCTTCCGGCAAGCGGTTGGTATTGGTGTACTGGAGACCGAGGGTATAGTCTGCCAGGGGGTCACGCGGGTCAAGGCGTGCGGCCGTTTTGAACTCGGCTTCGGAGAGGCTGTACTGTTTATCCTGCAGATAGGCGTTGCCAAGGTTGACATGGGCCTTGGCGTAATTGGGCTGAAGCCTGACGACCTCCTTGTAGGACTTGATCGCTTCGTAGGTTTTCCCCTGGGCCATGTAGATGTTGCCCATGTTGGTATGGACATCGGTGTTCTGCGGGTCAAAGGCGAGCGCTTTGCGGAATTCGCGGATAGCTTCGTCATTCTTGCCGTCCTGCATGTAGGAAGCGGCTTTGATAATGGCATATTTTGCCAGCTGTGAGCGCTGGTCGGCAACACCATTATAGACCGTTGCCAGTGCATCGGCATTTTTTCCGGTTGAATCGTATCCGTAGAGAGCCATACGGCATCCCCCTCCCACCTGATTTTCCGCATTTCTCTTATCGGCAGATTTCAGGTTACGTTTTAGATCGTTTTTCCGGCCGTTCGATACCAAACTTGTCAAGTCGGTACTGCAGGGTCTTGTAGGTCATCCCCAGAAGCGGTGCGGCCTTGCCGATCACCCAGTCGGCCCGCTCCATGGCCTTGATGATCAGGTTGCGCTCGAGCTCTTCGAAGGCGATCCCCTCCGGAGGCAGTTCGAATGGCACCATTCCGGCCTGGGAAGCGGCCGACGTGATCTCTGACGGCAGATCCTCGGGCTGGATGATCGACCCTTCGGCCATCAGCACCGAACGCTCGATGACCGACTCCAGCTGGCGCACGTTGCCGGGCCATGCGTAGTTCATCAGCACCTTAAGGGCCGGGCGTGAGACTCCTTCCACGGCAATTCCCGATGCAGCGCTGTAGGTGCTGATGAAATGATCAACCAGGGCGGCGATGTCGCTGCCCCGCTCACGCAGCGGGGGCAGGTTGATCCGGATCACGTTCAGCCGGTAATAGAGATCCTCACGAAACTCGCCCTTCCTGATCTCCTGTTCGAGATCCTTGTTGGTTGCCGACAGGATCCGCACATCAAGCGGGATATTGACTTTGCCTCCCACGCGCCGGATCTCTTTTTCCTGGATCGCCCGCAGAAGCTTGGCCTGCATGGCAACATTCATTTCACCGATTTCGTCCAGAAACACCGTGCCGCCGTTGGCGGCCTCGAAAATGCCTATCTCGCGGGCGTTGGCGCCGGTAAAGCTCCCCTTCTCATGGCCGAACAGCTCACTCTCGATCAGGGTATCAGGTATTGCTGCACAGTTGATGGCAAAAAACGGCTGGTGACGACGCTGGCTCCCCTGGTGGATGGCGCGGGCAACCAACTCCTTGCCGGTTCCCGATTCACCAACGATCAACACCGTCGAATTGGTGGCGGAAATTTTGCCGACGATCCTGAATACTTCGCGCATTTTGGGATGTTCGCCACGCATGCTGGGAATGGTGGCGATCGATTCGACCCGTTTCTGTAGCACCCGGTTCTCGCGCACCAGCCCGATCCGCTCAAAGGCACGCCGGAGCGTCAGTATCAGGTTTTCACGCTCCAGCGGTTTCTCCAGATAGTCGAAAGCCCCTTTTTTCATCGCTTCAACCGCTGAATCGACCGTGCCGTGGGCCGTCATCATGATGATGCACTGCTGGGGATCATCCGCCAGAACCGCATCCAGCAGATCAAGGCCGCTCTGGCCCTGCATCTTCAGGTCGGTCATGATCAGATCGAACTCACGCTGGCCAAGCTGGGCCAGCGCCTCGCGGACACCCGGCACATCGACCACGTCGTACCCCTCGCGGCCAAGGATCATGCGCAGGATTTCCCGCTGCCCCTTTTCGTCATCGACAATCAGAATGCTTCCCTTAACAGCGCCCATTGACTTATGCCCCCTCTGCAGTGCGGTCGGCCCGGCTTTCGGGCGGCAGGGGCAGGCGAACCGTGAACGTCGTCCCGTGCCCCGGCTGGCTCTCAACCAGAATGTCCCCGCCATGCTCCTTGATAATCCGCTCGGTAATTGCCAGCCCCAGGCCGATACCGACATCTTTGGTGGTAAAATAAGGCTGGAAAATTTTGGACAGGTCCTCCTGGCAGATGCCACCGCCGTGGTCACTGAATGTCAGGCAGATCTGCTGGCGCTCCTGGTCCAGGGCTGCCCCCAGGGTTACAGTCCCCCCTTCGGGCATGGCCTGTGCGGCATTGGTGATAAAATTGATGATCGCGTTGCGCAGAAGCTCCGGGTCGGCCCACACAGGAGGCAGATCAGGCGGGATAACCTCCTCGATGGCAACCTGCTGCTCATCGAGCTTACCCCGCAACGTCGGCAGAAGGCCTGCCAGAATCTTCCGGTAGGGGGTTAGGGTCCGGCGAAGCTTGAGAGGTCGGCCATAGTTCATGAAGTTGAGCACCATGTAATTGGCCCGGCGCACCTCTTCCTTGATCTTGTCGGTCAGATCCTGCAGCTCATCGTATTTGTCTCCGCAACGGGGGAGCATTTCTGTCTTTAAATGGTCGATTGCCAGGCTGATATAGTTGAGCGGGTTGCGAATTTCATGGGCTATCCCGGACGCCAGCTGGCCAACACGGGACAGGTGCTCCGCTTCGTAGAGCCGCTTTTCGAGCACCTCGCGCTCGCGAAGCTTGTCGACCATATTGTTGAAACCTTCCGCCAGCTCGCCGATTTCATCATGGCTCTCGACCGGGATCGTAACCGAGAGGTCACCGGCAGAAACCTTCTTGAAATCGTCCACCAGACGATGTATCGGGTTGGTGTAGCGCCGCGCCAGGAAGACCGTCAGCGCAATGCCGACCGCAAAGACCATGGTGGTTGCGAACAAACGCCGGATAAAATTGGCGTGCTGGATGTCGCGGATATTATCCAGCAGCATGTTGATCTGCACATACCCCAGCTGCTCGTCGCCGACGATGACCGGAACAACCACTTCGTAAGGCTTCTGGGAGAGCACCGTCCCGGAGGCCTGCTGCCGGGGAGCGGCCCGGACCCCCTTCTCCAGCTTTTTGACCTCCCGCTTCTTGCCGATCTTCTCCGGGTCGGAGGAATCGATGATTTCACCCTCGGTGTTAATAATGTTGATCTCGTTGATCCCTTTATCGCGAGCCTTTGCCAGATAATCCATCAGCCGCGATGTCTCGGCCTCCGATGTCAGATCGGCAATACTCATCTGGATCGCCTTTGAAATCTCCTGGGAGCTTTCCTGGATCTCGTTCACCAGATCATTCTGGGCATACTGATTGAGGGTAAACAGGGTCAGCATGGCCAGAACCAGCAGGGAGAGCATGATGATGATCAGCTTTGCATTCAGCTTCATGGGAGTCCTGAGTCAACATGGGATAGCAGCACTATACCGCAGGGGGGCCGCTCAAAACAAGTGTGTTACGGGTCGGACAGGCAGGCCGTTGACACCCGGACAAGAGCGATGATACAAACACCCCATGCCTTTACTCCCTTGTGCTATACGTATGCTGTTGCTCATTACTGGAGCACTGCTGGCCGGCTGCACCAGCCATGTCCCGCGCACCTGCCTGCCGGAGCCGCTCACCAGCGACGCCTGTGACACACACGTCAAGGTGGTTACCGTGCCGCTTCCGGTTATCGCTTCAAGCCCCAATGAGGGGATCACCGCCGGTGCGCTGGCAGCGTTTCTGATCCACAACCGCGAGGACGAGATCAACACCCTGCTGGCGCCCCAGGTCAACAACAATGAAAACTTCGGGATAACCACTTCGCTTTACGGTGCGTTTTATCCTTCCCGCACCCGCAGCATGGAGTTCAACATTTCCCAGTCGACACGGATAAACAACGATTACGAATTCAGGCTGCGTGACACCTCATTTTTTGACCGGAAATTGGAAACAAATCTTTTTGTTTTCCACTTTAACGATGGATCGGCGCGCTTTTTCGGATTTGAGGCCAAAAGCCGTCGCCAGCGAGAAAGCAACTACACCGATTCTGAAACCGGTTTCAATCTCTCACTGGGCTATGACATCGGCCACCACCTGCAACTGGTTGCCGGCGAGCGTTTCCGTCAGGTTGATATCCGCACCGGCGCCGTTCGGTCGGTCCCCTTCATCGGCAACCGGTTTTCTGCATCGCGGGTACCGGGGCTTAACGGCTTTACCGCCCACAGCCAGAGGATCTCGCTGATCTACAGCACGCTGGACAACCGCGACACGCCAACCTTCGGCGGGTACACCAGGCTGACCTTTGAACCGAGCTTCAAGGCGCTCGGCGGCGCCGACGACTACCGCCATTACGAGGTCGAGGCCAAGGGCTTCATCCCCCTAGATAATTCCCGGTATATCAGCGTCTTCCGCCTGATGTACAACCAGACCCTCGGCAACAATGTTCCCTTCCTTGAACAGAGCATCCTGGGTGGTGAAAACAGCCTGCGCGGCTATGGGCGAAACCGCTTCATAGATAACAGTTTCGTTCTGATCAACCTTGAGGAACGGATCCGCCTCTTTCGCTGGGAGGTTTTCAACGTCACGGCCGACTGGGAGCTGGCCCCCTTCATTGATCTGGGGGCTGTGATGGAGTCGATGGACCGCTTCAGCGGCAAAAACTTCGAGTTCAATCCGGGAATCGGCTTTCGTGCCATCGTGCGTCCCAACATCGTCGGGCGGGTCGACTTGGGCGTCGGGAAAGACGGGCCGGCTATATTTGTCGGACTCGGCTATCCCTTCTAGCGTCCTAGACCGTTTTCCTTCCCTTATCTTTACTCCAGCTCGGCACGCAGCCGCTGTAGCCGGTCCATTTCGGCATAGAGTCCTCCCGCGCGGAGCAGTTCCGCCGGAGTACCCTGCTCGGCAATCCGCCCCTGTCGGAGGACAACCACCCGGTCGCAATCACGGAACACCGACAGGCGCTGGGACACCACCAGCACGGTACGGTCAGCGTAGAACCTCCGCAACTCCGTGAGGATATCCTCTTCACGCCCCGCATCAACCGCCGAGAGCGGGTCATCCAACAGCAGAATCCGGCGATTCAGCGCCACGGCCCGGGCAAGTGCCAGCCGTTGTTTCTGCCCCCCCGAGAGCATGACACCCTTTTCGCCTATCAGGGCCTGATACCTCCCGTCAAAACGTTCAATATCCTCGGCCAACCCCGCCTGACGGGCCGCCTGGCTCACCAGTTCCGGATCGGAGGAGTGGCAGCCGTAGGAAATATTTTCGGCGATGCTCCGCGAGAACAGGAACGGTTCCTGGGGGACGTAGCCCACCAGACGGCGTAGATCGGCCAGCGGTATCCGATTGATATCTCTGCCGTCGAGCATGATCATGCCGTCATCAACCGGTGCCAGGCGCAGGAGCAGCCGTAACAGCGTTGATTTTCCACTGCCGACCTCGCCGGTAATACCGATTCTTTCTCCGGCCCTGATGCAGAGCGACACCCCGTCAAGCACCCGGGTACCCTGATAGGAAAACTCCACCGAGCGGAGTTCCATGTGACCGGAAACATCGGCCACAGGAGGTGCATCCGGCGGATCGACAACCAACGGCTCAGCCGACAGGATCTCTCCCAGGCGCGACATGGAGGCCGCACCACGCTGGGCCAGGGTCAGGATCCAGCCCATAACGGCGGTTGGCCAGACCAGCATTGCCAGATACCCGCTGAAGGCGACAAAATCACCCAGGCTCATCACGCCGCCGATCACGGCGCGGCCGCCGACGAAGAGCACCACCAGCGTGCCGGCTCCGGTAGCACCGGCAATGATCGGTATGATCAGGCCGCGCAGACGTGCCAGCCGCAGATTGCAGCGCAGGTAACGATCTGCCGTTTCAGAAAAGAGTTCGCTGAAGTGTCCTTCACGGCAGTACGACTTGATCAGCCTGACCGACGAGACCGATTCCTCGGCACAACTGGTCAGACGAGCCAACTCTTCCTGGGCTTCCAGGGAACGCTGGAAGAGACGCGAACTGATCGTTTTCACCAGCAGTACCATCAAGGGAAACGGCAGTACCGCCCAGAAGGTCAGCCAGGGGTTGATCCGCGCCATCAGGGTCACGGCGGCCAGATACATCATCAGGGTATTCATGGCACTCATGACGCCAAACCCGGTCAGCATGCGGACATTGGTCAGATCATTTGAAAAACGGGAAAGGATGTCGCCGGAACGGGTAACGGCGTAATAGGACTGATCCAGCAGGGTCAGACAGCGGAACAGGTCTTCGCGGATGCGGAATTCGATGACCCGGGCTGCATTCAGAATCAGGGTGCGCGAGAAAATTCGGGTTACGCAGTGAATAAGCGCCGCCAGAACAATCGCCCCAGCACAGACTGGCGGCCCGTAGAGGATGCTGCCCGGCTTCTGCAAGCCGTCCACCGCCAGTTTCATCAGCCAGGGGATTACCAGGGCAAAGGCGTTGGTGAGCAGCAAAAAAAGCGCTCCGCCGGCATATCGGCCGGAGAGCGCTTTCAGATACGAAAAAAGACGTGCATGATCGTTGATAGTAAGCTCCCTACCCTGTACAATCAGCTCTTAAAACGGAATGTCATCGTCCTGAAAGGGCGGTTCTTCGGCCATGGCCGAAGAACTGACCGGCTCACTGTAGCTGTCTCCACTACGTCCGCCATCACCTTTCGGCGACAGCATCTTCATCGACTCTCCCACCACTTCGGTGGTGTAGCGGTTATTGCCGTCCCGGTCCTGCCACTTTCGGGTCTGGAGCCGCCCCTCGATGTAGACTGTTTTCCCCTTGGAAAGATACTGGCCGGCAGTCTCGGCCTGCTTGCCCCACAGCACCACGTTGTGCCATTCGGTCTTTTCTTCCCACTCGCCGGACTGCTTGTTTTTGTAACGCTCGCTGGTGGCCAGCGAAAACGTCGCCACCGCCATGCCCGAACCGGTGTGGCGCAGCTCAGGATCCTTGCCGAGATTGCCGATCAGCATGACTTTGTTGAGACTTGCCATAGCGATGCTCCTTTATCCGAAAAAGTAGTCTGGACAATACATCATCTTGCCGGTCAGGGCAAGTGCAACTCCAGATGATGATAGGTCTTGAAGGTGGGGCGGATTTGACGTACTGTTTATCCGCCTGCTCATTTTACACACAATTACCCTGTCACAGGATGGCGCCAATGAAAAAACCACTTGTTCTAATGATACTCGACGGCTGGGGAATCAACCCCTCGCCGGAGCACAATGCCGTGGCGCTGGCCCAGACACCAAACCTCTCGCGCTATCTGGCCGCTTACCCCCATACGGCGATCCGCACCTCCGGCATGGCGGTCGGGCTACCCGACGGCCAGATGGGCAACTCCGAGGTTGGCCACCTCAATATCGGCGCCGGTCGGGTGGTCTACCAGGATCTGACCCGCATCAGCAAATCCATTGATGACGGCGACTTCTTCACCAATCCGGTACTGCTGGAGTGCATCCGCACCACCAAGGCCGCCGGTGGGAGGCTGCATCTTTCCGGCCTGCTCTCGGACGGCGGAGTCCACTCCCACAACAGCCACCTCTCGGCCCTGCTCACACTTGCCCGGCAGGAAGGACTTACCGACGTTTTTATCCACTGCCTGCTTGACGGCCGCGACACCCCCCCCCAGAGCGGAATCGATTATCTGGCCCAGCTTGAAGCCGAGATCGGCCGTATCGGCGTCGGAAAAATCGCCACGGTCATGGGCCGGTACTACGCCATGGATCGCGACAGCCGCTGGGACCGCGTCGAGAAGGCTTATCTGGCCATGGTCCACGGTCATGGAGAATTGAGCACTTCGCCGGCCGCCGCGATCGAGCAGAGCTACTCCTCAAAAATCTATGACGAATTCGTCCTGCCGACCGTGATCTGCGAGCAGGGCGCTCCGGTCGGACAGATGCTCGACGGTGATGGTTTTATTTTCTTCAACTTCCGCTCAGACCGGGCCCGCGAGATCACCCGGGCCCTTGCCCTGGATGTTTTTGACGGATTCGAACGCCGCGGGCATCCGAAACTGTCATACTACACCTGTATGACAGAATACGACGCAACGTTCGGGCTGCCGATCGCCTACGCACCGGAAGCGCTGACCAACCTGCTCGGCGGCGTTCTGGCAGTCAACGGCCTGAAACAGCTGCGCATCGCCGAGACGGAAAAATACGCCCATGTCACGTTTTTCTTCAACGGCGGTGTCGAGACACCTTTCAACGGCGAAGACCGGGCACTGATCCCCTCCCCCAAGGATGTTTCCACCTACGACCAGAAACCGGAGATGAGCGCCTATCAGGTTACGGAGAAACTGCTCAAGCTGCTCGGCCAGGACATGTATGACGTGGTCATCCTCAACTTTGCCAATTGTGACATGGTCGGCCATACCGGTGTCGAGGACGCAGCCATCAAGGCGGTCGAGACGGTTGACGCCTGTGCTGGCCGGGTGGTGGAGCGAATCAGGGAGCTGGGTGGTTCGGTCATAATAACTGCTGACCACGGCAACGCAGAGCAGATGCAGGATGAGAATGGTGAGCCGTTTACTGCCCATACGACCAATCCGGTCTGGCTGATTGTGGTTGACGACAGCCTCATCGGGTCCTCGCTGCGCGAGGGAGGGCGCCTGGCCGATGTCGCTCCGACCCTGCTGAAAATGCTCGGGATCGAAAAACCATCCGAAATGACCGGGGAGAGTCTGCTATGAAAACAGCCCGAATTCCAGCAACCGGCCGGGAATACCCGATCGGCAAGATCGTCTGTCTTGCCCGCAACTACGCCGAACACGCCCGGGAACTCGGCAACGAAACTCCTGCGGCGCCGGTGCTCTTCATCAAACCGTCCAGCTCTGTCATCGGCAACGGCGAAGCAGTTATAATCCCGGCATACTCGCAGGAATGCCACTACGAGGTAGAACTGGCCCTTCTGATCGGCGCAACGGCCCGCAACGTGCCTGAAGAAACGGCCTTTGAACTGATTGCCGGCTACGGAGTTGCGATCGACATGACCCTGCGGGATGTTCAGAACCAGCTTAAGGCCAAGGGGCTCCCTTGGGAGATTGCCAAAGGGTTCGACACCTCCTGTCCCCTGTCTGATTTTGTTCCGGCCGCTTCCGTACCTGACCCCCATAACCTCACGCTGCGTCTCCTGGTAAATGGAGCCGTTCGTCAGGATGGTTGCACCAGTGACATGATCAACCGCATTCCCCGGATCATCGCCCACGTTTCCTCGATTTTCACCCTTGAAGCCGGCGACGTGATTCTGACCGGCACCCCGGCCGGCGTCGGACCGGTTGCTGCCGGAGACCTGATGGATGCTTCCATCTCCCAGATCGGAACGATCCGCATCCCCGTCAGCTAAAAACCATGACGATGCCGCCGCACCTACCCCAGAAAAAACGCCGGGAGCGCCTGGCACGGCTGCTGCGGCGTCTGCGGCCCCAGTCGCTGCCGGTCACCTGGCGGCATAACAGGGTTGTTCTCTTCTCCGACGGCGAACGTTTTTTCCGAACTCTCTTTGCGGCAATCCGGTCAGCCCGGCACGCCGTGCTCCTTGAATATTATATCATCCGCAACGACCGTACCGGCGCAGTATTTGCCGAAGAGCTGGCTGCCGCCGCCCACCGCGGGGTGCGGGTGGTACTGATCTACGATTACATCGGCTGTCTGGAAACCCCCGCCTCATATTTCAAAACGCTTGAGCAGCAGGGTGTTCTGCTGCTCCCCTTCAACATCCCCTCATTCCGGCGGGGCGTCGGCTGGTTCGACAAGCGTGATCACCGTAAAATGGCAATCATTGATGGTTCACTGGCGCTTCTGGGGGGTATCAATATTGCTGACGAGTACGCCGGACTCTCCGAGGAGCACCGCCGTTTCCGCGACATGGGATTCAGCATCTGCGGCACAGCCGTGCAGGAGTTGGTCCTGCTGTTCCGCGAAACCTGGCTCTTGGAGAAAAACCAGGCGCTGCCGCTTGGGGAGCTGCGCGACGCCCACCCCGAGCGTCATCACGGCAAAGCCGGCATCTCCCTGGTCAGCGGCGGCCCCCACCAGCGCAGCTCCTACATCCGCAACGCATTTCTGGTAAACATCGCTGCCTCTTCCGAGGAGCTTCTGATCGTGAGCCCCTATTTTGTGCCCGGTCCACGGATTATCCGCGGGTTGTTGCGGGCCGCCCGCCGGGGGGTACGGGTGCGGCTGCTCCTGCCGGCCCGCAGCGATGTGCCGCTGGTTCGGCTGGTAGGCCGGAGTTTTTACGGCACGCTGCTGGCGGGAGGTATCGAGATTTACGAACTGGAGCGAGAAATTCTGCACGCCAAGGTCATGCTGGTTGACCGGGAGCGCACCCTGATCGGATCGGCAAACCTTGACCAGCGGAGCTTTCACCGCAACTTTGAAATCAATGCCGTAATTGACAGCGCTGATTTCGGCGATCAGATCCGGACGATGCTGGAGCAGGACTTTGCCGCGTCACGACGGATCACCATCGTCGACCATGAACGGCGCGGCCTGACAACACGGCTGCTGGAAAAGATCGTCAGCCTGTTCGCCTGGTTTCTTTGAAAATCAATTGCCAGAACCAGAGCCGGGCCAGCAGTTCGGCGATGACCCCGGCCGGATACGAGGAACAGGTGCCCTGAAGCAGGCGCTGATACAAGCCCAGCCAGCGCTGCCCGACACGGTCCGGCGAATGGCCGCGAAGGTATGCAGACCGCACATCGATCCAGAAAAAAAACTGCCAGGCATTGGCCGCCAGATGCCGCCCGGTGGCACGCCAGAAACGGCGGCGCCAGGCCGGATCTCCGGATTTGAGCATCCGGGTGACACCGCCCAGCAACGCTTCCAGATCAAGCGTTCCGGATGGGCCGCAGTGGTACAGCTCCGGCAGAGACGTCAACAGCTCGTTCCAGCCGGTGGTGAAGGCGTTGATGATTATTGCGCTGGCAATCTGCCGCTCCCGGAATCCTTCCTGCTCGAAACGGCGCGCAGACGTGTCGAGCGTTGCCGGCAGCAGCAGCCAGCCACCATGTTTTTCCACGGCATGCGCCAGCCTGACATCCTCCAGATAGGGGAGCGCTTCGTCATACCGGCCCAGCAGTTCGAAATCCTGCCGGCGGATCATGTACCCCTGATCCCCCCGGATACAGTCAGCGCGATTCAAGCGTGCCTTGGCTTCATGGTAGAAATATGACCGGGACGCTGCGGCCGAAGATCGCCGGAAACGCAGCCGGAATCGGGCAGCCACCGGGATGCCGTACCCAAAGGCCCGAAACGCCATAAGTGCGACTGTAATCCCGTCCGACTCTTCCACGCGGCTGTCGGCGTGCAGAAAAAGCAGAATTTCCGCCCCGGCCGCAGCAGCACCGGCATTCATCTGCGCCCCGCGCCCGCGCCGGGATTCAACCAGCCTGAGCCGAAACGGCAGGCGGGGCGCCTCCGTCGCAATCAGGTGACAGGTATGATCATGGGAACCGCCGTCACAAACGATCAGCTCGAAACAGGTGCCGCGCTGGCCGGCAAGGTTTTCCAGCAGGCCGGCCAATTCGGCCGCGTCATTGAGCACCGGCACGATAATCGAGATATCAGGGGAAAACGTTGACATGGGGCAATCGTGGACCTGAGTTGTGAAAATGCGCCATACGTCCCGCAGGAATGCCAGGTGATTGATACCCACTGCCACCTGGATCTCGAGCCGCTGGCAGGCCGGGCAGCCCTGCTGCTTGAGCAGGCGAGGCGGGCCGGTGTTTCTGATCTGGTCGTGCCGGGGGTGCACCCCGATGGATGGCACCGGATCCGGCGGCTGGCCGAGGAGCAACCAGGGGTCCATGCGGCTTTCGGAATCCACCCAATGTATTCCGGACTCGTCTCGCCGGCGCTTCTCGATCAGCTGGCCATGCTTATCCCGCACGGCTGTGCCGTGGGTGAAATCGGCCTTGATACGACATATTCTGTCTCACTTGAACGGCAGGAGGCTTTATTTCGCCAGCAGGTGCAGATTGCCGTCCAGAGCCGTCTTCCGGTACTGGTGCACTGCCGCAACGCCTTTCAGAAAACCCTGTCAATACTGGCCGAGGAGGGGGCCGGGCAGGTCGGCGGTATCATGCATGCATTTTCCGGATCAGTCGATATGGCCCGGCAGTTCATCCGCCTCGGATTCGCAATCTCACTCTCCGGCACCGTAACCCGGCCCAACGCCGTCAAGCCGCTTGATCTTGCCCGCCGGCTCCCCCTTGACCATCTGGTGCTGGAAACCGACGCACCCGATATGACCCCATACCGTTACCGCGGCCGCTGGAACAGGCCGGCCTGGATCATGGAGACCGCAAGGGCGGTGGCCGAGCTTCGCATCATGGATCCGGCCGATCTGGCCCAGGCCTGTTACGACAACAGCCTCCGGATTCTGCCGGGTCTCCGGGGCTTATAACAAGGTTGAAACAACGATGGAGCTTTGACCGGGAACCGGAATCACTCCAGACGAAAATCGGCAGCAGCCATAACAACCGCCACAACCACACCGAAAATCAGATACCCCGCCAGCGATGCAACCGTCAGCGTGCGCTGTAGTCCCGGGACGCTGTTCTTCAGGCTGGCAACTCCCGCATAGGGGATCAGCACCCCCGCGCCGGCGCCGCAGATCCCGCCGCCGAGCAGGCTGGCGTACAGCAGATAGCCGACATAATGATATTCCTTCTGCAGTATGCAGAACGGGCAGTGATGGGTCGGCAGTTCATAGATGTAGAGGCAGACAAATGAGATCAGGCCGGCAACGGAAATAAAAAACGTAACCGCCGCCGAGACAGCGAAAAAACCTGCCCCCCGGCCGGTCCGAATCGAGAACAGGCCGGCCACGGTGGTGACCGCCAGGGCACTGAAGACGGCCAGCCGCATCGGGCCGGCAGGCAGGGAAGCCATTTCTCCGGCCAGCCCGCCGCCAGCCTGACTGAACAGGCTGCCACAGCATGAGGTAATCACATCCGCCTTGAGACCGCCAAAATAAAGCACCGTGAAAAGCGTCTCCAGCAGGACCAGCGGTGTCAGCAGGTTTAAGAGTGCATACTTCTGACGGATCAGGGGATAGTCATACCCCCGGGTATCGGCATGGTTGATGATCAGCCAGGTACCTGCCATCAGGCAGGTGATGATCTTGAGCAGCAGGACCGGGTAGCCGTACTGGTTGGCATTGAGGGACCCGGCGGCGCACATGGCTCCGGCCAGGCGTGTATGCAGGGCATCGGCGGTAAAGATGAACAGGAACAGCGACAAAATCTGGAATACCAGCGCTGCCGCAAGAATCGCCGAAATCAGGTAGGTGCGTCGTTCAAGGGTCAGCTGAAGTTCGCTGCCGCTGGTAATGTCCCACCGGCGGCGGATGATGGCCCCGTGCCACGCGGCATATCCCAGGAGGAATGCCGTCAGGAGTGACGTTGACAGCAGAGCGATAATGGCCGGGTGCTGGATCATTGAGCAGCCGTGATCCGGCCGTCACGCATCTCGATCACCCGGGCGGCCGACGGCGCATCATAGACGATCGGGTCGTGGCTGGCTATCAGCACGGTTCTGCCGCTGCCGGCCAGCCCGGAGAGAATCTCCATGAACTCCAGCGAAAGCCGGCTGTCCAGATGGGCGGTCGGCTCATCGGCAATGATCACCGCCGGGTCATTGATCAGGGCACGGGCGATGGCAACCCGCTGCAGTTCGCCACCCGAAAGCCAGTCGAGCCGGGAGCCGGCGTGGCGTTCGAGCCGGAGACGTTCCAGGAGCACGATGGCCCGTGCCCGCAGCTTGGCATGGGGTTCGCCCAGCGGATAGGCCGGCAGCATGATGTTTTCCAATACGCCGATCCCCTTGATCAGGTTGAACTGCTGAAAGATGAAACCGAAGGTGCGGCGGCGGATTTCGGTCAGGAAACGCTCCGGCAGGCTCGAAATATCGAGGCCGTTTTCGCCGGGGCACGGAAAGGGGGGGCTTACCCCCTCCAGCAGAATCCGGCCGGATGTGGGCCGCGCCATGCAGCCGATCAACGACAGCAGCGTTGTTTTGCCCGAGCCGCTCGGGCCCTTCAGGACGGTTATCCCACCCGCATCGATCCGCAGGCTTACCTGGTCGACCGCCGTGAACTGGCTGGGGAGACCCCGGTTAAAGCATTTGCTGACATCGGAAAGGGTGATCATCACGACCTCATGGCGCTGTCCGGATCAGTTGTGGCTGCCAGCCAGGAGGGAACGATCGTGGCAGCGACAAAGGGAACCACCGACAGGAAAAACAAGATCCCAAGCTGATACGGGTCAAGTGAGGGAGTCAGTCTGAAATCGGGATATATGACGGCCCACCCCTTCAGGGCGTGCTGAAACAGGCCGGCTGAAAAGAAGAAAACGTGGGCGTAAGCCAGCGAGAGGCCCGCCAGAAATGCGGTCAGTGAGATGACCGTCCCCTCCCAGAACTTGAGCAGCAGCACATCCGTCGTCTCCCAGCCGATCGATTTGAGGATGCCGATTTCGCGCCGTTCCTCGGCCGACAGGCCGGTCGCCTTGTCCCAGGCACAGATGATGAAACAGAGGACCGCTGTGCCGAGGATCACCACCATCATTCCGCTGCGCCAGTCAAACAGGGCATCGTAGGTTGCCAGTATCTCGCTGCGGGTAATCGGCCGCGTGTCGGGAAACCGCTCGGCGATCTTGGCCGCCACCGTTGCCACCTCCCGGGGGTTGGCAACCTTTACCGCCAGATCAGTGGCGGTCCCAGGCGGCAGGCGGAACATGGCCTGAAAATCGGCGGCCGACAGCGTGATCAGATCCGTTGCCACCAGTTCGGACTGCTGCGGCAGAATCTGGCCGACCGTCAGTAAAAGGGGCTGCAGCGATGCCCCCCGGAATGTCAGCAGATCACCGGACTTGACCCGCTGATTGCGAGCCACTCCCGGTCCGATCACGATTGTGCCCTCTGCGGGAGGAGACTGATCCGGCACCATCAGCGTGTAGTTGGCGCCGAAAACCGGATCATAGTAGTACCCCCAGAAGCGCGGCACCACCTCGCTGACACCGCGAATCGATACGATGTCGGCGCCGTAGCTGACCGGTATCAGGTCATGGCGGCCGGCAACCATCCGCTGAACCACGATCTCGGGGGCTCCGGTAAGCACCAGGCTCGCTTCACGCCGGAGCGCCTGGACAAACAGGATCAGTGATGCAATGACGAACACGATCAGGACGTAGACTGCCAGAAGGGAGAGGTTCTTCCCTTTCCGGCGCAAAAGGGATGAAATTGCGAAGTCAATCAGATGCGCGTGGCGTTCAAGGCTTGGTTGCATGATTCCTCTTCAGCAAGGCCGGGGGGGAAATGAATGACCCTGAAGGGAAGTGTTCAAGTGCCATGGGATGGTCCTGAAAAGCGGAATGCAGATCCGCCATGGCCGGGTGGCGGGTGTAGCGCGCTTCGGTAAACAGGGACAGATCGGTCAACCGGTGCCTCCTGACAAGATCAGCTCGGTATAAGAGATCCATCTGGTCTGCATCCTTGTTCAGAGAAGCGTGAAAGCCGGCCGCCACCACGAATCCCAAGGCAGCCCCGGTGACCAGCATATACCAGCGGGACGGTCTGATATGAGCCATTTTTACAGCCACCTTAATGAATCACCCAGTCACTTTTGGGAATCAGTTCCGGCCGCGCCCCTGGGCCAAGCTGCACGATGTAGCACCCTTTGGAAGCGTACTGCTGCCCAGGCCCGAAGCTCAAGCGCTCATAATCAGGCAGATCCTGATCGGGAATCATGCTGATCACGTCAATCAGGGTGTCGCGGTAAAAATTGCGTTTCATGTGCATGACCCCCAGCTGAAGGACCTGACCCAGTGATTGGATCCGGCTGGCAATACGGGAATTATCGGAACGATTGACACTTTCTTTCATTTTCAGAGGTGCCCTCCGGGCCAAGGAATCCTCACTGGTGGGCAGACGGTAGGGCCAGGTAATCAGAACTCGAGGGCGAATGGTTTCCGGTAATCCCCAGACCTTCTCTTTCAGCAAACCGGACGAAACCATGACCTGAAGCTGCTGATTTGAAGCGGTCAGGGTCGCCAGAGAGGGCACGGCCTCGGCACTACTATCCCAGATAAGGAGAAGTTCCGGCGAATAATCTGACACAAGGCCGGCGAGTTCCTTACTGTCGATACGCTGCTCGGCACCAATTACAACGGTTTTGACCGGAGCCTGGCCCAGCTCTTTCCAGGCGTCGTCAAACCCTTGGGAAAGTGCCCTGCCGGCCTGATCATCACGCACAACCTGGACTATCGAGGTGGCCGGAATCCCTAGGCTACGCTCGATAAACCGTGCTGCCGTACCCCCTTCCTGATAGTACCCTTTTGAAAAATAGAGCGTATACCAGGATGACTCTGATACCACCGGCAGATCGGTCAGCGGGAAAAGGGCTGGAATCCGGTTGTCTTCGCAGAAATCATGGACCGGGCGCCACTCCCCGGCAGCGATCCCGCCCACCAGTGCAAATACCGGATTGCGCCGGTAATGCTCCTCAAGCTGAGCACGCCATGTTCCTGGCGGGCCATGCAGTTCCCAGGTTACAAATTCGAATTTCCGATAGGCAAGGTTCATCTCTTCGGCAAATCCGCCCATGTATTTTGAACGGGCTTGGTACACCTTGGACTGATTGTTGCGTTGGAGTTCAACCTTCTTCAGAGCCGCCAGCATTGCTGACCGCTCCGCCTGCGGGACATCGCCGGCAATGACCGTGGCAAATCGGATCGTTGTTTCGGAAACACCGGGAGAAAAGATTGCCGACAGGGACTTGAGATAGGATATCAGTGCCGCCATGTCTGGATCATCAAGCCGATAGCGGGGCATGACCGGATCAAGGACTTTGCCCGCTGGATCGACTCCTCCCCGTAGAACTGCCGCCAGAGTCTGGTCGGTGTAGGCCGGGCGGCGTGAGGGTGCAATGATATACTGATGGCGGTTAAGGCGCTTGGTCTGCTTGAGGATCGTGCCCCCGTAGGCCGGGTTGTACAGTTTCGGCCCATTGGTCGGCGGAGTCGTCACCCCCCCCTCGATTGAGCCGAGACCGCCGCGCATGTGGCAGCTGGCACAGGAAAACGAGGTGCTGTCAACAAGGATGTCACCACGGATATAGGCCGGCATGGGGGCACCTGTCGGCAGGATTCCGTCGCGGTACATCCGCTCCCCGGCTTTCGGGTCAGCCGTGCTGCCGGCAACCGTGGCGACAAGCCAGACGGTAAACAGAGCTGCTGCCGCCAGTACGGAAACGGGGCGTTTCAATGACAACGGAAGCGATGTGAATTCAGCCGGTTTCATTCAGTGGGCCGGATGTGATGAATGCCGGCTCTCCCCGGCTATGCCACATTTTGCAGACTCCACCTGATCTCCTGCCTTCCTGTCTGCAGCAAGACTCACCACAGAACTCAACAGCGGCACACAGAGAGCAAACCAGAACATTTTCAAGTTGATGCTTCCTTTGCCGACTCACGTTTATTGCTTCTTAACCTTGACCATATCTTTACCGCAGCCGCACTTACCCGGCTTTTGACTGATGGATCCGCAGTTGCACCCATCGCCGCAGCCACAGGCATACTTGCCCTTTACAGGAGCAGAGAGCTCCTTGCCGTCAATTTTGTAGTAGATCTTACCTTTTTCGACTTTTGTAACCGATGTTTTCACTAAATCCTTGCCGCAGCCGCATGTGCCTTCCTTGTTTGCAATGCTGCCACAATCGCAGCCGGCTCCGCAACCGCAGACATAGATCGAGTCTCCGGCTTTTACTCCGGACTGGCCTTTTGGTCCTTTATCAGCAATAGCAAAACCTGCAATAAGAACAAACAACAACGAGATGATCAGAATAGCTGATTTTTTCATAATTCCTCCCCCTCATAGGTTACGTTAAGATTATATTTTACCCCATTAGAGGCCGCTTGTCCACCGTGGTTGCGCAACGCTCTGCGAGTATACTGCTCATGGGCGCGATGGAAGTGCTCTATCGCTAGCCCCGGCGGGAAGTTCTGTCATTCCATCATTTCAAGAGCAATCGCGAACAGTCGCCCGCTTTCATCAACCAGCAGCTTAAAGCTGATGTTGCCGTGATGGTAGGAATATTTGTCTTTCTGCGTAAATCGGGCGGGGCCGCCTCCGGCCTGACTATGTACGGATCACAATCCTTTTGCCAGTGCAGCAGATACGTCATTGAATCTGACGATCTTCTTGCCCTTATGGTCCTTCAGGAACTCCCTTGCATCCGCTTCCTTTGCAAAGGGTATCAACTCGTGCCCCATTGGACCGGACACATCACTTCCGATAACAAAAAAAGCCGTACGGGCATCGATCTGCTTTAGTGCATAATAATCCCGCACGGTGATGGATGACATTGATGCCTGATCACGTTTCGGAGAGTATTTCCTCACGGCATGGTAGTAGGTGAACATGTCCTTGGCGCCGTCAAAGAACTGCGAGGTCCCGTCCCTGAAGGTTATGACCGCCGTCCAGTCGGGATATTTGGCAACGAACATGCCGCAGACCGGGCATTTGTCTTTCGGTGAAGGGGTCGGAGCCCCTGCGGCATATGCCGTCAATGCCGAAAGGAGTGCTGCGAACACTACGGCAGAGGCGATTTTGCGAACAATCATGATCAACTCTCCTGATCGTCAGTGTTTGTGCGTCTTGGGAGCGGCATCATCCCGCGCCGCCTGAAGCGCCTCATCCCAGGAGGCGAGCTTTCCGCCGTATTTCGCGACGAACTTCTCGGCAGAGGCCTTAGTCTCAAATGCCCATTTGGCCCTGGCAGTCATAACCCCTCGCTTCGAGCCGCCCACAACCCAGAATGCCTTTGCGGCATCGATCAGTTTTTGGCTGTCGCGGTCTGCAACCTGGATCAATGCCACTTTTTTGTCCTTGTTGATATTCATGTCAGTTATGATGCAGTGCAGGCTACATGTCCCCATGGATGTCCCGTCCGAATAGGTTATCATCATCCTGCTGTAGCCGAACTGCTTGCGGTCCATGCCACAGTGTCTACAGTCGCGATGCTGGTCGATGTCGGAAGCAGCGGAAGCAGCAATCGCCGGCACCAGAAAAAATACCATCATTACAAATATGCGCCAGTATTTCATACGTCACCTCTCTCGTAAATTCTGCCCTACGGCAGTCCGGCGAGTATCGCCGACAGCTTTGAACCATCCTTGTAATCTTCGTTCATCAGCACCGTACCGCCGCTGTCAATGACAAGGGTTGTGCCCATGGTGCCCTGGAAGCCATTCTGCAATACATGTCCCGTATCGGCAAGCGTTATCATGCCGGCATACCCGCTTGCCGATGCAGCATTCGCGGCATCAGCTACCGTGCCGGACACATAGTCCACCAGATAGAACCCGACAGTCGGGAACGACGGCATCACCTGTGCCCTCATATGGCTCATGTGGCTGTCGCATAGTGTGCTGATGAACACGCACGGCGACAGGCGTCGAGAACCATGCCGAAACACGGTCATACTCGACCCATGCCGACATGCGCCTGAGCCCGAAGCGAACATCGCAACGGGTCAGTGGTACTCATTTATCAGGAGAGTGTGGGGACTTTCGGGGGAGGATCGGGGGGATCGCCCGGGAGTGACTCCGCGGTGCGGGGAACGTCGGTAAAGAGAGTTGCAACTGAAGGGAGGTGTAGTATTTCCGGGCCGATATTCGGCATGGCCTCATGCTTGAGGCTGTTCCATAACGCCAGAACTTTTCCGCTCCCGCACGGACAACCGCACGTATAGACCGTCAGACGGCTATCCTCATCCGTCGGCTGCGCAGGTGATGCGGTCGCGCCTGAACAATGATGCCCGGTCCCCTCTCCATTGTCTGCTGCTCCATGATCGGCCCCGCCGGGCGGAGCTGCGCAGCAGGGGGCGGCAGTATTAACGGCCGGCTGCGGAGGGGTGGCACAGCAGATTTTTCCTGACGCCTGGGGCTCGGAGTACTGCAGGGAGCGTTGTTTCTTCTGCCAGCAGCAACAGGTATGACTGGCCCGGCTCTCCAGTGGGCACCCGTCAATATCGCAGTCGCCCGAACACTCACCGGTCACCGCGTGGGCGAACCTGGCGGAAGAGACCAGCAGCGGTGCAAGGGGCAGTGCTGTGATAACCAGGTACAGCAAAACCATCATGCCGGCAGATATGTGGCGACTGCGCTGTTTCACATATATTCCGATAAACCTGAAATTGAAACGAAAGAAACTCTGGATGAAATGCCTATTTGCAACAATCAAGCCATCAAAA
>DCNF01000056.1:58746-61892 GCA_002322035.1 Geobacter sp. UBA1603 | reverse complement strand
CACCTGGGTCCTCTCCGACAAACCACCGGCCAAGACAGCCATGTCAAAATTTTATACAAACCGGGTTAATAACCACGACACTTTTACAACAGGATTACACACGCGGATAATACCACTATTATGGCTAATTATCTGAAATTAAACTCACAATGGCACAAATAAGCGCCCCCTCATAAAATTGGCACACATTATGGATTAGTGTGCCATGTCTGTATAGGCATGGATTACACCGTTCACATTGTTCTGACGTATAGTTTGTTAAACTTTTACATAATTGACTTATGCGGAGACGCACTGGAGAAGCAAAGGAGACCCCGTATGAAGAAACGAAACCTTTTGAAACAATGGCATTGGCTTTTACCGGCACTTCTTCTGGCAGCAATGACGCTTCCAAGAGTTGCGACAGCAGCGCCAATTGGGGATCCTGATTTCACAACTCCTATCGTCAATCCGGCTGATATACAAAAGTACTTCAATCCACTGCCGAATGCCTTTCTACTGAAGGTAAATCCAGACACGACGGTGTTTGCCGGTGAGGATTACTATCACATTGATACCGGCCAGTTCAATCATGACATGGGTCTTTTTCTCACGAGCGGGGCCACTGGATACACCACCGTGCCGGCCAGTAATCCGGCAAAAGTCCAGGCTACTCCCTCGTGGGGCTACGGCTTTGTAAGTCCCACCGCGCCAGCCGGCACTGCCGGTGCCTATACGTTTCCCGGACCGACGATCGTTAATACGCAAGGGCGACCGACCCGTGTCACCTGGACCAACAGCCTCCCCGCGAAGCATGTGGTCGGCGTTGACCCGACACTGAGCTGCACGCCGCCACCCGCCCCCCATGCCGGAGCAATTAATGCACCGCAGGTGCCTTACGTCCCCAATGCACCCAACTGCGCCCCTGAAAACCGAATAGTCGTTCATACCCACGGGGCCCATGTATGGGATGACAGCGATGGAGATCCGCTGGCCTGGTTCAGCAATGGTTTCGCCAAAACCGGTGAAACCTGGAAACCAAACACCCAGCACGGCAAGACCAATCATCCGAGCGCTGTGGGTACCTATCGCTATATCAACGATCAGGAAGCCGGCACAATCTGGTACCACGACCATGCCATGGGGTTGACCCATCTTAATGTGTATGCCGGTATGGCCGGCTTTTTTCTGATAACCGACGCCAATGAGAAAAATCTCCAAAATACCGGCGTGCTTCCGACTTACAGCGCGACGGCCCCCTATGAGATTCCGATCGCGCTGCAAGACCGAAAGTTTTATGCCGACGGGCGACTGGCTGNNCCATGCCATGGGGTTGACCCACCTGAACGTGTATGCGGGGATGGCCGGTTTTTTCCTGGTGACCGACAACAACGAGGCCAATCTTCGTTCAACGAGGATACTACCCAAGTTTGTAGCAGGCACCGATGAAACATTTGAAATACCGATTGCCCTGCAGGAGCGCAAATTTTTTCCCGATGGCCGTCTTGCTGTCCCTGATATGCCAATTCTGGACATCACCGCCACGCTGGGGGCCAATGTACCCTGCGATGCAACGGTGGGCGCTCTGGCACCCTATGCCTGTCTGCCGGTTGTTCCGCCGGCAACAGTCCCTTCGAACGCAATTCTGCCAGCCACAACCCTGTGTGATCCGGGAGCCGTTTTTGGCACCACCTATGCCTGTCCGGCCGCCAAGTTTTCCAAAGCCGCTGACGGCTCGTTGATTCCCTATACCGGGAGCGGAACAATATACACTGCTCCTTCCATAACTCCAGAATTCTTCGGAAACATCTCCGTAGTCAACGGTAAGGCGTGGCCGGTACATCAGACCGAGGCCCGTAAATACCGGATTCGCCTGCTCAATGGCACCGATTCCCGGACCTATTTCCTGAAGTTCGAGACCCCGTCCATCGTTGCCCCCCATGTCCCGCCAACCATCCCGGTCTGGCAGATTGGCACCGAGCAGGGCTTCCTGGATGCCCCGGTTGACCGGACCGGTACGATGATGGTTCTCATGCCAGGGGAGCGGATCGACCTGATTGTCGACTTCGGTGCAGTTGCCCCCGGTACCCGTGTGATCATGCGTAATTACGGACCTTCAACCTGCAGCAACCCGACGATCATCGACCCAACGCTCTGTGTCGCCCCTGACTCGTTGGTAGACATCCCCTACGATGGTGTTACGCCGACGGCGTCCCAGCCCCTTAATCCCAGCATTTCTGAGGTTATGGCTTTTAATGTGATCGCAAAAAACCCGGCCTTTGCGGATGCAACCATCAACCTGACAACTCCCTTAAGGGGTCGGTCTGCTGTTGCCAACACCCCAGCGGCATTTTCAGCTTTTCCCTCGATCGTGGCGACCCCGACCGCTCCTGTTCGCAAGCTTGCTCTGATTGAGCGGGTCGGGAGCCACGGACGACTCATGCTGACCCTTGATGGCCGTGAGTTCATGGATCCGGATGCACCGCTTACCGAATCTCCGAAACTAAATGACACTGAAATCTGGGAGATTGCCAACTTCACGCCGGACGCCCACCCGATGCATCTGCATCTGGTTTCTTTTCAGCTGATCAACCGTGAAAATATTTCGTTTATTCCACAGGCTCCAATTCCGCCTTTGCTCCCCTATACCGCGCCACCGACGTACACTCTGCTGGGGGGAGCCACAGCGGCAGATCCGTGGGAGCGCGGCTGGAAAGATACCATACAGATGCTTCCGGGAACCGTCACCCGCCTGATCGCAAAATTTGACCTTCCCGGCCTCTATGTCTGGCACTGCCATATTCTCTCCCATGAAGAAAATGACATGATGCGGCCGTTTATTGTTACGACTCCTGCTGCAAGCGTTTCAGCGACCCTGACCCGCAACGGCATTAGCGTGCCTGCTTCTGAATCATCGGCCCAAACTGCTCCGATTACCATTACAGCAAAAGGCCTGACAGGACTGAATGGCGGCGTACAGGACAACCTGAACCCCCAGGAAAGCAATGGGTTCGAATATCAGTTTTCCGTAACTGGCCCTGCTGGAACAACCAGCGTCCTTCAGCCGTTCATCGCCTGGATGTATCCGATGCTGGACTCATATACCTGGACACCACCGAAAACAGCTGGAACCTACATAATCAAGGTAGAGGCTCGTCAGGCATCAT
>DCNF01000056.1:53532-58594 GCA_002322035.1 Geobacter sp. UBA1603 | reverse complement strand
ATTAACCTGGTGCTGACATTCAATGAACCGGTCAGCTCAACTGCCGGTTTGAACATTACCCTTAACAGCGGGGCAACAGTAAATACCGGACCGCTGAATAACGCATCGAGTATCAGCACGACCTACACCGTATCAGCCGGCCAAAATGCAGCACCATTGAGTGTGGCATCGATATCAGGGACTATCAGTGATACGGGGCTTAACAGCGTTACCAACCCTGCCGTACCTGCGCACAGCACCGGAATTGTGATTGACACTACTGCCCCGGTAACGACGGCGAATCCGGCCTCGGGAACCTTTAACGGCGCCATCAGCGTGGTCCTGACAACGGAGCCGAATGCAACCATCTACTACGGCACCGGCACAGCGCCGCTGACAGTGGCAAACGCACAGATTTACACCGGGCCGATCTCCATTCCGGCCACAGCGACACTGCAGTTCTTTGCCGTTGACCAGGCTGGAAATCAGGAAACCGTTCAGAGCAGGAGCTACACGATCGCAGCAACTGACCTGACAGGCTCCATCTCCATTAACAATGGTGCGCCCTTCACAAACGTAACAGGCGTCACGCTGAGCCTGGCAGCTGCTGACCCGCAGGGTGTCAAGCAGTACATGCTCTCCAATGACGGTGTTACCTACCAGGCGATTGACATCCCCTCAACGCCCGCCGCTTTCAGTGCAGCGGTACCATGGGTACTACCGGCCGGGGATGGCGTCAAATCCGTCTACGTCAAGTACGTCGATACACCGACACCCAATAACGTGTACGGACCCTTCATCGCACAGATCACTCTGGTATCAACAGTTGCTACACTTTCCAACGGTGACCTGAACGGTGACGGGATCGTTGACATTGCCGATGCACTGAAAGCTCTTCAGGCCAGTATCAGACTGGTAACCCTGACATCGGACGAGAAAGCACGGGGTGACGTGGCCCCATTCCTGGCAGGAACACCAAAACCAGACGGCTTGATCGATGTTGATGACGCACTGGTAATTCTTAAGAAATCATTGAAACTGATCAGCTTCTAATTCATCCGGGGCTGTTGCGGCAGCCCCGGTAATCACATTTTGTAACGGGGAGTTACCCATGAAACCATGTATCAGATTATATGCGGCTCTGATGATGCTGGCATATGCCATTACCGGGTGCGGCGGTGGAGGGGCATCTTCATCCGCTCCGGGCACCGTTGTTTCCGGAGTGGCATCAAAAGGGATCTTCACATCAGGGACGATCAACGTTTTTGCTGTTGGCAGTGACGGCAAGAAAGGGAGCCAATTGGCAGGGCCGGTGGCAATCGCCACGAATGGCACCTATACCGCCGACCTGGGTCCCTACACCGGCGCCGTTATTATTGAGGCCAGCGGGACTTACACTGACGAAGCGACAAATCTACCGGTTACCATTCCGCCTGCCGCTCCGCTACACGCCATGGTGCCGGCGGTTTCAAACGCCACCAATGGTGCGGCAAATCCGCTCAAAGCAGCCATAACACCGTTGACTGAACTGGCCTATCGTACCGCGGCATCAAATTACACGCCAAGTTCCATGACCGCTGCCAATGCCGCCCTTTCACAACTATTTAAGGTATCCGACATCATCTCCGTTCAGCCGGTGGATATTTCCAGGATCGCCTCTGCATCACAAAACCAGCAGGCCTACACCCTGGCCCTGGCAACGCTGTCGCAAATGGCAACCAGCGCAACCGGAGCAACTGCTACCGACAAACTGACGTCTCTTATGAGCCAGCTTACACTAAACACAGCCGGCGAACTGTCCCAGGCAAACCAAACCGGTTTTTCTGCAGCACTGACGACCATACTCAATCAGCGAAACCTTTCTGCGGCCACGTATTTGGGAATGCTCTCTGGTGCGGGCACCAAAAGTTATCAGGTGACCTTGCAACTTGCCGGGAATCTGCCGTCGGGAACAACGATCGGCGCCTTGCGGGGCACCATCAGCCTGCCGGCTTCTGCCACGGTCCGCACAACAAACACAGGGGCCCTGCTTGACCAGCTTTTCACCTTTTCCGGGACAGGGGCCAACCTAACTGTTCAAGCCGGTTTCAACCAGGGGAGTATCTCCTTTGGGACTTTCGGGGAAACACCGCTTGGCCAATTCACCCTGACCGTCGAGTCATCAGCCCCGCTTTCAACCACAAGTTTTTCCGCAACACTTGAAAAAGTCACTAGCTTTGAAACTCTTATTGACTTAAAAAATGTTGTCAGCCTTTCGGTCAGTTTGGTAACCCCGCTCTAACCGCACATCACGATCATTTCCAACCGACAGGACGGGCCGATTGCCCGTCCTGTTTTTCTGTGGTACAAGTTCCATGATACGAATTGAATTCAGTTCAAGGAGTCCCGCATGAACATGATTATCGGCCTGTGCCTTGTCCTTTTTTCAACGCTAACCGGCTGTGCTATGTTCACCGCCTGGAAAAGCATCCCGCCACCAGGCGGCTGTGACCAGTGCCATACGGTAGCAATCAGCACCAACTGGCAGGTAGCCTATCAGGCCGCTTCGGTTGCTGACGAGCGGGGCCGGCTTGAGTTTCAGACCCCCGAATACAACACCAAGATCACCGCGCCGCAGAGTTCACCGCTGGAAACCAAGAAGGTCGTCGAGCAGGCCTGCTTCGATTGCCATAAATCACCAACGCCGGCCCACCGCCAGCGTAAGGGACGTTTTCATCATTGAGTCCCATTACCGGCCGCACGAGCCCGCCCCAAAAAAAATGTTGACATAACAAAATTTAAGCGTATATTTCTTTGCTGTTATAAAAAAACCATGCGCTTAGCGTTTAAATGGTGAAATCAAAAAAAGAGGTGAAACAATGAAAAAGCTGATCTCCCTGACCCTGGTACTCGCCCTGGCTTCCTTCGCTGCTGGCTGCAAGAAGAAAGAAGAAGCTCCTGCTCCGGCTCCGGCCCCTGCTGCTGCTCCGGCTCCTGTTCAGGCCGCTCCGACTTCCGCCAAGAAGGACGCTGCTGCTCCGGCTGCTGCTCCTGCTGCCGCACCGGCCGCTGCTCCGGCTGCCGAGCCGAAGAAGGACGAGAAAAAACACTGATCTCTTTTACCAGAGGATCACAAAAGCCTGCGGTTCTGCCGCAGGCTTTTTTTATGCGGGGAGCAGCGTATGCATGAAATGGCACTTGTTCGTGGTATCATTGATATCTGCCAGCAGCACGCCGCCGGACGGCAGGTCCTTGCCCTTGAGGTTGAAATAGGAGAATTGGGCGGGGTCGTTGCCGAAGCCCTGGAATTCTGCTTTGAAGCCTGCAGCAAAGAGACCGTCTTGGAGGGCGCTCGCCTGTCGCTCATTCAGATTGCCGGCACGGGGCTCTGCCAGGAATGCGGGGCACTGACACCTATTAATGCTCTTTTTTCACCATGCGGATCATGCGGAAGCTATCAGGTTGTTGTTCAAAGCGGTGAAGAGTTGCGGGTCCGCAGCATCGAAGTAGAAGATTGAAGCGACGTACGAAACTCAACAGAAACGGGCTGGCACTTCCAAGTCGCAAGTACCAGCCCGTTATCTGTCAGTCCCGTTGATGTGGGGTCCAGCCCAATAGGACGACGTTACTCGTTCCAGCCCTCGGGATGCACATCGCCGCGCTGTTCCCAGTGTTCCGGTGACCGCCAGAGCGAGGAAAGAATCAGCTCACGGATATGCAGGAACTCCTTGGGCAGCTTGTCATACATTTTGACGAACAGTTCTTCATGGGATATGACCTCACTCTGCCAGACCTCACGGTCAACTGACATCAGTTCATTAAACTTCTCACGGCTCATCTCCATGCCGTCCCATTCCATATCTTCATAGCGCGGCATCCAGCCCAGCGGTGATTCAACGGCACCAGCATGACCCTGGACACGATCGATGATCCACTTGAGGACGCGCATGTTCTCGCCGTATCCCGGCCAGGCGAACTTGCCGTTGGCATCTTTCTGGAACCAGTTGACACTGAAAATGCGCGGCGGCCGGGGGATGGAACGACCGAACTGGAGCCAGTGGGCAAAGTAGTCGGCCATGTGGTAACCGCAGAACGGCAGCATGGCGAAGGGGTCGCGACGGACGTTACCGGTGGCGCCAATGGCAGCGGCAGTAGTCTCGGAGCCGAGAGTGGATGCCATATAGACCCCGAAATTCCAGTTGAACGCCTGATAGACCAGTGGCACCGTATCCTTGCGGCGGCCGCCGAAGATGAAGGCGCTGATCGGAACCCCTTTCGGGTTTTCCCATTCGGAGTCGATGCAGGGGCACTGGGAAGCCGGTGCGGTAAAGCGGGCATTGGGGTGCGCTGCAGGGCGGCCGCAGCTGGGGGTCCATTCCTGCCCCTGCCAGTCGGTCAGCTGTGCCGGCACCTCGCCATCCATGCCTTCCCACCAGACATCACCGTCAGCGGTCAGGGCCACGTTGGTGAAGATCGAATTCCTCTCGCAAGAGATCATGGCGTTGGGGTTGGTCTTGTAGTTGGTGCCCGGGGCGACGCCAAAATAGCCGAATTCCGGGTTGATTGCATAGACTTGGCCATCGGCGGCCGGTTTGATCCAGGCGATGTCATCACCGATGGTGGTTACCTTCCAGCCTTTGTCCTGGAACGACTTGGGGGGAATCAGCATGGCAAAGTTGGTCTTGCCGCAGGCGCTCGGGAAAGCGGCGCCCACATAAGATTTCTCACCGGTGGGAGATTCTACGCCGAGGATCAGCATATGCTCGGCCAGCCATCCCTCATCCTTGCCGATTTTCGAGGCGATGCGCAGGGCAAAGCACTTCTTGCCCAGAAGGGCATTGCCGCCGTAGCCGGATCCGAAGGACCAGATGGCATATTCTTCCGGGAAGTGGACGATATACTTTTCCTTGTTGCAGGGCCAGGGCACATCCTGCTGCCCCGGGGCGAGCGGTGCCCCGACCGAATGGACGCAGGGGATGAAGTCGCCATCGCCGAGAACATCGAGCACCGCCTTGCCCATGCGGGTCATGATCTTCATGTTGACCGCCACATAGGGGGAATCGGAGATTTCAACACCGATCTTGGCGATATTAGAACCGAGCGG
>DCNF01000056.1:52165-53423 GCA_002322035.1 Geobacter sp. UBA1603 | reverse complement strand
TTCTCCTTCATCTGCTTCGGATGCATCCAGTTGTTGGTCGGGCCGGCATCATCCTTGGATATGCTGCAGATGAATGTCCGGTCTTCGACGCGGGCAACATCGATCGGGTCAGACCATGCCAGATAGCTATTGGGCCGTTTTTCCGGGTTCAGCTTGCGGAACGTCCCTCCCTTGACGAGCAGTTCACAGAGGGAGTCATACTCTTCCTGGGAACCGTCACACCAGTGAATATGCGAGGGCCCGCACAGTGCAGCAATTTCATCGACCCAGGCCAGTAGCTTTTTGTTGTTCGTTGGCACCTGTGACATGATCAACCACCTTTCTGTTATCCTGTTAGTATATGCTGGTTAGGCAAACCCGGGCCGCAAAGCCGTCCGGAAATCAGCACTGCTGAAAAGCGTTGGAAACTATAGCAATAACTTCAGCCAAAATCAACAAAACTATATTTTGCCGGCAGCAGACCGGCCGGAAGGGTTTGAGCTGTTGACAGAAAATCGGGAAGATGGAAAACTGCTCCCAGCAGGGTTAATTTCAGCATGAATAAAAACGGAGGGGTCAATGAATCATCGTTATTGGGCTGTTATCGGCGGGTTGTTTGCAGCACTGGCCGCACCATGTGCGGGGGCTGCCGGCCGGCCGCCGGCGCCGGACTGGAATACCCAGGCATCGATCAGCTACCTGCCGGCATCCAATCTGCACGGAGCTGCGGCCGACGCCTCTATTTCTGACTATCGTGTCCGCATTTCCCGAAATCTGGCGTTTGACAGTGCCTTGACCCTTTCGGTTGGTGGAGGCTACGCCCTCAAACACATCGAATCATCTCCCGGTGCCGCGCTCCCCTCTGACCTGCACGCACTGACACTGGAAACCGGCCTGAACTACCGCCTTTCGGATCGCTCCTTCGCCTCCCTGAAAATCACCCCCGGGTTCTACAGCGACTTCGGCGACCTTGGCAGCGATGACCTGCGTATGCCGCTTTTGGCCCTGGGAGGATACACTTTTGAAAACGGGATCAGCGTGATCGGCGGTTTTCTCTACCGTTTCGGCTATCATGCTGCCGCCTTCATACCTGCTCTGGGCCTGACCTATCAGCCGAACGAGCAGTGGCGGATCGATCTGGTCATGCCGAGGCCGGGGGTTACATACAGCGCCTCGCGGCAGCTCAGATTTTCCCTGGCCGGCGACCTTGCCAGCGATGAATACCAGCTGAAGGACCGCAGCCACGGGGCTGAAGTGCTTCGCTACAGCGACTACAAAC
>DCNF01000056.1:40910-52131 GCA_002322035.1 Geobacter sp. UBA1603 | reverse complement strand
ACTGATCGGAGGCGTCGACTACCTGCCGATCCCGCCGGTCAAAATTTCGGCAGCCGCCGGTTATGCCTTTGAGCGGAAATTTTTGTTCCATGACGGCCCCCGCCAGGACGTACGGCTCGACGGCGCGCCTTTTCTGCGGCTGGCGATCGACTACAGCTGGTAGTTTCCTGGTGTGATCGGTCACTCCCATGCCGCTTGACATCATTCCATCATACCGTCATGATGCCGCCAGGCTCGTATCGGCAGAGTGCATCTATCGAATCCTGTTAATGGTTCCGGTGCCGGGAACCACCACAAGACGGGCAGAATCACCCATTGCCAGAATGCCTGCAATCGGCATGAAACACAGCTCCTATCTCTGAAACGAGGATCATAAAGACCATGGACTTCACTAAAATTCTGCACAAATTCACCGTCGTGCCGTCACTGACCGATGAACTGGCCGCCCTGCAACGCATTGCCTACAACCTCTGGTGGTGCTGGGAACCGGATGCCATCAATCTGTTTCGCCGGCTTGATCAGGACCTGTGGCAGTCCACCCGCCACAATCCGGTCGAAATGCTCGGCATCCTTCAGCAGACCACCCTGGAGGCGCTCAAGACCGACGAAGGTTTTATGGCTCACCTGAAAATGGTCGATGAAAAACTTTCCGAGTACCTGAGGGAAAAAACCTGGTTTCAGAAGAATGCCAACGGCGGGTCCAGGATGCAGGTGGCCTATTTTTCGATGGAGTACGGTCTGCATGAGTCACTGCCGATTTATTCCGGCGGTCTCGGCATCCTGGCCGGCGATCACCTCAAAAGCGCTTCTGACCTCGGCCTGCCGCTTGTGGGTGTCGGGCTGCTCTACCGCCAAGGCTATTTCCGCCAGTATCTCAACAACGAGGGATGGCAGCAGGAGTATTACCCCGAGAATGATTTTTATAATTTACCGCTGACCCTGGAGCGCGATCAGAATGGGGCACCGGTCGAGATTGAACTTGAATTCGGCCCGCGTCGTTTCCGCTTCAACATCTGGCGGGTACAGGTCGGCCGGGTGCCGCTCTACCTGCTTGACACCAATCTTGAGTCAAACAGTCCCGAGGATCGTTTGATCACGGCACAGTTGTACTTCGGTGACAAGGAAATGCGCATGATCCAGGAGATCCTGCTCGGGATCGGCGGGATTCGTGCTCTGCGGGCATTGGGGATCATCCCCAACGTCTGCCACATGAATGAAGGCCACGCCGCTTTCCTGGCCCTGGAGCGGATCCGGCTCCTGATGGAAAAGCGTGGGATCAATTTCAGAGAGGCGCGGGAAATCGTCAGTGCCGGCAACATTTTCACCACCCACACCCCGGTGGAAGCCGGTATCGATCATTTTGCTCCCGAACTGTTCGATAAATTTTTCTCCCGCTATTATCGGATGCTCGGTTTGTCGCGGGACGATTTCATCGGTCTGGGGCGCCAGAATCCGAAAAACCCGCAGGAGAGCTTCTGCATGGCGGTATTGGCCATCAAGCTGGCCGGCCACGCCAATGGCGTCAGCCAGTTGCATGGCGAAGTGTCGCGAAGCATGTGGAAAAATCTCTGGCCGGAACTGCCCGAAGAGCAATTGCCGCTGACCTCGATCACCAACGGCGTCCACACCCGTACCTGGATGTCCAATCATATGGCCAGCCTGCTGGTGCGCTACCTTGGAACCCGCTGGCTTGACGACCCGACCGATCACGGTGTCTGGCGCCGGATCGCCAAAATCCCCGATGCGGAATTATGGCGGATTCAGCAGAATACCCGTGAGAAGCTGGTTGATTTTGCCCGCAAGCGGCTTAAGGCCCAGCTGGTTAAGGTTGGCGCCACCACCAAGGAAATCGCCACCGCCGAGGAGGTGCTCGACCCCGAGGTGCTGACCATCGGTTTCGCCCGGCGTTTTGCCACCTACAAACGCGGCACTCTGCTGCTGCGCGACCTTGACCGGCTTTCCCGGATTCTCAATAACCCGGAGATGCCGGTACAGATCCTGTTCGCCGGCAAGGCCCACCCCCAGGACCAGGAGGGGAAGGAGCTGATCCGCCAGCTGGTGCAGACCTCTCACCAGGAGCGCTTCCGCCACCGAATTGTTTTTATTGAAGATTACGACATGGAGGTTGCCCGGCATCTGGTGCAGGGGGTCGATGTCTGGCTCAACACCCCGCTCCGCCCCATGGAGGCCAGCGGCACCAGCGGCATGAAGGTGGCTTTCAACGGCGGCCTCAACATGAGTATTCTCGACGGGTGGTGGTGCGAAGGATACCAGGGCAACAACGGCTGGGCCATCGGGAAAGGCGAAGTCTACGAAGATGTCGAGTACCAGAACCAGGTTGAGAGCAGGGCCCTCTACGATCTGCTCGAAAAGGAAGTCGTGCCGCTTTACTATGAGCGCGGGGCGGACAACGTCCCCCGCGGCTGGGTAGCCCTTATGAAAGCATCCCTGCAAAGCCTCTGCCCGGTCTTTTCTACCGATCGCATGGTCCAGGAGTATGCCGAGCACTCCTATCTTCCTTCCTATGCCCAGTGGAAGCGGCTGGTGGACGACGATCTTGCCCTGGCGCTTGACCTGGCCCGCTGGAAAGAACAAACGTTCCGGGCCTGGTCCCAGGTGCGCATCGAAGAGGCTGTGGCCGAGGCTTCAGACGCCGTGGCAGTTGGCAGCACCGTGCCGGTGTCGGCCCGGGTGCACCTCGGTGAAATCCCGGTAAACGATATAGCGGTAGAGGCTTACATCGGCGTGCTCGACTCCAAGGGCAATATCCAGGGGGGCGAAACCGTGTCGCTCAACCGTGACGGCGAGGGCAGTGACGGATCATACCGTTTTACCGGAGAATTCGAGTGCCGTTTCTGCGGCCGCCACGGATTCATGCTGCGGGTGATGCCAAAGCACAGGGAACTGGGGAATATTTACGAAGCAGGTTATCTGATCTGGGGATAATGTCCGCGAATCTATGGATTATCTGATCATACAATATTCGGCAGAGACCATCATCGCCGCCCGCTTCGGCGTAACCGGGAAAGAGCTGACCTTTTCAGGAGCGGCCGAATGCGCCCTTGATCATGACAATGGTCCGGCCGATATCGCACGGCAGATCGGCGAAGGCATCACTGGCTCGCCGCGGGTTGTGCTTTGCCTTCCTCCTGCCCTGTGCGCCCACCGGCTGGTCAACTTGCCGCTGACCGATGCCCGTAAGGTGCGCGACGTACTCCCGGCCCATCTGCAGGGAGAAATCGCCCTGCCGGTACATGAAGCTCTGTTCGATGCCCTGCCGGCCGGCGAAGGCCGCTGGCTGGCGATCTGGACCCGCCGCGCTGAAGTCGTCCGGGCAATTGAACTGCTTCGGGATGCCGGCTGCGAACCGCAGGTGGTGACCTTCGCACCCTGCGCCTGGCCGTTTCTGCCCGGATGCCCGGCCGATGTCGCAATCTGTGGCGACGATGCCATGACGGTAGTCGCCTCCGGCCACACGGTCTTTACCACCGCTTTCTCGGCGGCGGACCGCGGTAAACAGGCTGCGGGTGCCCTGGCGGCCCTGGAAGCGTCGGGCTGCGCAGCTCCTGAACGGATCGTCGTTTTTGGCGAACACGCCGATGAGGTGTCGTTTCCGGAACCGTTGGCCGGCCGTTTGAGCCGGCTTGAACTGCCGGAAGAACAAGGTGCTGTCTTCAAAAACGAGCAGAACTTCCAGAAACTGGCTGGTCTGGCGGCGGTTGCCCTGGCTGGCCAGGCAGGCCGGCTTCCTGACCTTCGCCGGGGAGATCTGGCCTGGACGGCCGATGAGAGCGCCCTGCGCCGCCGCCTGATGATGACGGCTGCGCTGACCGTCGTCACGGCAGTCATGCTGTTTGCTTCGCAGTGGCTTCAATACCGGGCCGTTTCGGCCGATATCGCCTCGCTCAATACTTCGATCGCCTCGCTGTACCGGGAGATATTCCCCAACCGTGCCAAGGCGGTGGATGAAGTTGCCGAAGTCAAGGGTGAGATGAGAAAACTTGCGGCCTCATCGTCCCGGGCTGCGGCGCTTGACCTGCTGAAAAACCTGGCAGATGCAAAAGGGGGAAGCATCAACGGGCTTTTTGAGATTGAGCTGGATGGCCGCACGCTCCGGATCAAGGGAGACGCTCGCTCAAGCCAGGCCGCGACTGAATTTAAATCCGCCCTGGCGCCACTGTTTTCCTCCGTTGAGCTTGGCGAGATAAAGAGCCGTCCCGACGGCGGCAGCGGCTTCACCATAACCGCCACTCTCAAGGAAGCCAAGCCGTGAGCCGCCTTATGGAAATAGTCGAAACCTGGAACCGCCTAGAAAACCGGGACAGGCTCAGGCTTGGCTATGGCCTGATTGCCGTTTTGCTGCTTGCCCTGGCCTGGTCGGCATTTTCCAGTCGGCTGGCCGAGCGTGAACGTACCCGGCTGGCGCGGGAAACGGTGCTGAAGGAGCTGTTGCCGCTCAAAGCGGCCTACCTTTCCGCCAAGCGTTCGGCCGACCAGCTGGCTGGGCGGATGTCCTCGCTGCGGCCCGACGATTCTCCGGCAAAAGTTATTGACGAAATCGGCATTAAAGGAAAAGGGGTTAAGGTCGTTCCGATCAAGGGTGAAGAGCGGCCGGGCATTCTTGAAGAAGCCGCCGACGTGCGCATTGAAGGGGTAACGGCCAATGAGGCGGTGAATCTGCTCTACCGCCTGGAAAAGGGAAGCCGGCCGGTTGTGCTGAAAAAGGTGGGGATCAAGGTCCGGTTCGATGATCCCGCACGGGTTGACCTGGCCATGACGGTTGCCCTTTTGAAGCCGCTGCCGGGCCAGCAGAAATGACTCTGAAACGGGCGCTTAAGCAGTTGTGCCTTGCTTCTGTCGCCCTGTTCCTGTTTCTGGTTTGTGTCTACGCCCTGTTTCCAACTGCCCGCATCGACCAGGCGCTTGCCGCGCTCCTGTCCGGACAAGGGCTGTCCCTGTCGCCCGGCTGTCGCAGGACAGTTCTTCCCGGCCTGGCCTGGGATGATGCGCGACTTTTCTCGGACAGGGGTGTTCTGTTCAGCGCCGGCCGGCTGACGCTGCGGCCGCTTCTTTTACCTCTGGCGGCCGGCCGGCTGGATGTGGCAGCATCGGCAGCGATTGGCAACGGGCATCTTCGGCTGGTGTATGGCACCCGCGGCCGAGACGCCCTGCAGCTTGAAACCTCGGGGATTACTCTGGCAGATATCCCTTTTTTTCTAACGGTGCTGGGAGCGCGGGCAACTGGTGATGTGCGCGGGGAAGGGCGGCTAACACGTACTGCGGGCGGCGTGAATGGCGATATCCGGCTGGAAGTCGGCAACATGGGATTTTCCGGCATCCGCCTGGGGAGCTTTCCGCTTCCGGATGCCGCCGGCCTGAAAACCCGGGGGATGGTCAGGATTACCGATGGCAGGGCCAGGCTGGAAAGCTTTACCCTGGAAGGGGACGGTATCTATATGCGCCTTTCGGGAGAAATCCCGACCGGAGCTTCAGCGGCACGCCAGCCGCTTGCCCTGACCCTGGAAATCATGCCCCGGGCCGAGTTCATGGAGCGGCAGAAGCTGGTTTTTCTGCTGCTGGCCAAATTCATGGCATCACCGGGTGTCTACCGGATCCCGGTCAGGGGTACGCTGCTGAAGCCTGAAATCATCTAACTCCCGGAGTGGAATGCGCGAATTATGGCACTAAAGCTTGGCGAACTGTTGCTGAAAGAGCAGATGATCACATCCGATCAGCTTGACGAGGCGCTCAAGAACCAGATGATCTACGGCATACGGCTCGGGAGCAGTCTGATCGAGATGGGCTATGTCAGTGAAGAGGATCTGGCCCGGCTGCTGGGACAGAAATTCGGCTACCCCTGTGTCGGTCCGGATGATCTGAAAATGGTCCCCCGTGAGGTCATCAGGCTCGTGGAGCGTGAAAAAGCCGCCGCGCACCGGATCATACCGTTCCGTATCACCCGGAACCGGCTCTCTCTGGCCATGACCGATCCGACCGACTTGAAGGTCATTGATGAAATCGCCTTCTCCACCGGATATGTGGTCCAGCCCCACATCGCGCTGGATGTCCATATCTCCCGGGCCCTTTCGGCGTATTACCGGATCAGCTCCCATGAGACCCGTTACGAACAGCTGGCGGCACTGGCCCGCAAAAAGCGTGAGGATGCCTCGAAAAAACCGAGGGCGGCTACGATTACCATGCCGACGATCTCTGAAACCGGTGAACTGCTCAATGTTACTATCCCGGCCGAGTTCGAGGGGTTTGCCAGCCTGCAGGACGGTGAAGGCGACCTGTTCCCGGCGGGGGATGGGGACGGGCGATACACGGTCGACCGCCTTTCAATTGATTTTGCCGCCGCCCGGACCCGGGATGAAGTGGCTGATGTGTTCATCAGCTATCTCGGCCAGGAGTTTACCGTCGGCGCCCTGTTCATCATCCGTAACAATGCCGCGGTCGGCTGGCGGGCGGTGCGCTCTGCCGAACGGGTTGCCGGCTTCGCCGACCTGTCGCTGCTGCTCAGCAAACCATCGGTACTGCGTGATGTAAACGAGTCCCGGACCTTTGCCATGGGACCGCTGATCAATACCCCGGAAAACCGCCAGATACACAAGGCGCTTGGCACTGCTTCCGATGTTCCGCTTCTGGTGTTGCCGGTGATCATGCTCAACAAGGTCGTGGCGGCCGTGCTGGTTTCGGCTGACATGGATGCTCTCGGCAAGCGCCTTGCCGAACTGCAGAAACTGGTACGCAAGGCTTCGCTGGCATTTGAGATGCTGATCATCAAAAACAAGATTCTGATGACATGAAGATCGGTCTCTTGGGGGGGACATTCAACCCGCCGCACGTTGCCCACCTGCGGATTGCCGAAGAAGCCCGCGAAACCTGCGGGCTTGATCGGGTTCTGTTCATTCCGGCGGCAGACCCACCCCACAAGCGGGTCGCCGGCTCGGTCCCGTTTTCCCGACGCTGCCGGATGGTTGCCCTGGCAATCGCCGATAATCCGTCCTTCGAACTTTCAACGATCGAAGGGGAGCGTAACGGAAAATCCTACTCGATCGACACGATCCGCACCCTGCAGTCCCGCAACCCGGGCGACACCCTGTATTTCATAATCGGCAGCGACTCGTTCCTTGAAATTACCACCTGGCACGCCTGCAACGATCTCCTGCAATCCTGCAACCTGATTGTGGTCGAACGGCCCGGGGCCGAGTCAGACCACCCCGGCCAGGCCCTTCCGGTTGCCATGCGGGATCAGTTCCGTTATACTGCCGCCTCCCGCCGCCTTGAGCATGTCGGCGGAACGACGATTCAGCTGCTTGCCGGCTGTCCGCTGGACCTGTCATCAAGCATGATCAGGCGATACGCTGCCGCGGGGCGTTCCGTCCGCTATCTTGTCCCGGCTGCCGTAGAAACATATATCAGAGAAGAAGGGATCTACCGATAATGCCGGAAAAACCAAGAGAACATGCCGTAAAAACAGTCCTGTCAGCACATGATCGTGCAGTACGGTGTGCCGAACTGGCCTACGACAAGAAGGCCTTCGATATCAGGGCGTACGATATTTCCGTTGTTTCGACTATTGCCGACTGCCTGGTGATAATTTCGGGCAATTCAGAAAAGCAAAACCAGGCGATCGCCGACGGTATCCGCATCGGCCTCAAGAAATTCGGCAAGGTCCATGACATCGAGGGAGAAGGCGATGGGAAGTGGATCGTCATGGATTACGGTGATGTTCTGGTGCACATTTTCCATGATCCGCTGCGCGGATACTACGATCTGGACGGCCTCTGGAAGGCGGCTCCGGAGATCGAACTGCCGAAACACGTTCGCGATGCCCGCAAGGAAGATGATTTTTGAAGATAAAAATCCTCTGGGTCGGCAAAACCCGGTCGTCGTGGATACAGGATGGAATCAGTGACTACCTTGGCCGGATCCGGCGATACTGCCCGGTCGAAACGGTGGAAGTTCGCGACGAGAAGGGGGCGGAGGCCGAAGAAATGCGCCGCCGCGAGTGCGAGCGGCTTGAACGGCAGATCCCTGCGCATGCGGTCGTCGTGCTGCTTGATGAGCGGGGCGACCAGCCCGATTCACGCGGATTGGCGCTCCAGATCAACCGCCACCGGGAAGACGGCATCACCGATCTGGTTTTTGTCATTGGCGGTGCATTCGGTTTTTCAGACCAGTTCCGCCGGCGCGGCTGCCTGCTGTCTCTGTCACGAATGACCCTGACCCACCAGATGGTGCGGGTTTTTCTGCTTGAGCAGATCTACCGGGCGTTTACCATCCTGAACAATGAACCGTACCATCACGATTAGCTGATGATCCCAAAATTGCGGGCATACCTGTATCTGGCCGTCTTCATCCCGCTCACCTTCGGGTTATCGGCCTGTGCTCTTCTGTCAACGTTTTTTGACCGCAGCGACAGCGGACGCAATTACGCCTGGTTTGCCCGACTGTGGGCCCGGCTGGCACTGGCGCTGTCCGGTTCGTGCGTCACGCTGCACGGCAGCGAAAATCTCCCGCCGGGGCCGGTGATCTTCATGAGCAATCACCAGAGCAATTTCGACATCCTGGCACTTTTGGTGACCATGCCGCGCCATATTCACTGGATCGCCAAAAAAGAGCTGTTCGACATACCGGTATTCGGTCTGTCCATGCGCCGCGGGGGGTACATCCCGCTTGACCGGGGTGACGGCCGCAAGGCCATGCGAAGCATGGACGATGCCGCCCGGATGATCCGCAACGGTCGGAGTGTTGTCATGTTCCCGGAAGGGACCCGATCCCCTGACGGCAGACTGCTTCCCTTCAAGCGGGGCGGATTTATCCTGGCCCGCAAGGCGGGAGTGCCGGTGGTGCCGGTCACGATCAACGGCAGTGGCCGGATCAACCCGGCCAACCAGACCAGGCTGACCCCCGGCAGAATCGATGTTTTTCTGCATCAGCCGATCATACCTCCTGCCGGCGCCTCCCGGGGAGATGCGGAAAATCTGATGATGGAGCAGGTACGCAGCACGATTGAATCTCAACTGGGGCGTTTTTGAAATGACAATCGGGTATCAGTATATCGCGCTGGTGGTCGCCGGTGTTGCGGCGATCTGCTGGGGACTGCCGGCGGCTCACCGCCTCAAACCGCCCTTCGACAGTGCTGCCGCGCTGGTGGTTCTGGCCGGTGTCGTGGCAGCGGTTACGGGAGTACTGCTGACAATTATTCCGGGCTTTTTCAGGTGAAATACTCATGAAAACCGTATGTAAAATCATATGCCTCAACGGGGCGGTCATCATTGCCGGTGCGCTTGTGCTGTTCACCGCCGGCACCTGGTGGCGCCTGGTCACCCAGTACTCACTGGGCGAAGAGGCGTTGCGCCGCAACGATTTTGCCGCAGCCGTTGCCGGGTTTGAATCCGCTCTGCATATGTATATCCCTTTTCATCCGACTGTCGATAAAGCAGCTGAACAGCTCTGGCGGATCGGCGAACAGAACGAGCGGCTGGGAGATGTCAACCGGGCCCTGATCGCCTACCGGGCCCTGCGCAGTTCGTTCTATGCCGACCGCTGGCTGGTAACTCCGGGAAAGGAGTGGATCGCCCGCTGCGACAGCAAGATCGCCGCTCTGGTTCCACTGCAGCGTGAACGATGAGCAGCCCCCTCAACATAATCCCGCTTGGCGGTCTGGGCGAAATCGGCCTGAATATGATGGCCTACCAGTGCGGTGACGACATCATCATCGCCGACTGCGGGCTGATGTTCCCCGAGCCCGATATGCTCGGCATTGACTACGTTATTCCCGACATATCCTGGCTGCGGGAGCGTTTTGACGCTGTGCGCGGCATCTGCCTGACCCACGGCCATGAAGACCATATCGGCGCTCTCCCCTTTGTGCTGCAGGAAATGAACGTGCCGGTGTACGGGACCGCTTTAACCCTTGGGTTCGTCAACGAAAAGCTCAAGGAATATAAACTGGACGACAAGGTTGATCTGGTGGTGGTCAAACCGCGCGATGTTGTGGAACTGGGATGTTTCCTGGTCGAGTTCCTGCGGGTTGCCCACTCGGTTGTCGATGGCTGCGCCCTTGCGATTACGACGCCGGAAGGGGTTGTCATTCATACCGGTGATTTCAAAATCGACCAGACTCCGGTAGATGGAGAATTGACCGACCTCCCCTCCTTTGCCCGTTACGGCGAGCGGGGGGTTTTGGCACTGTTGTCCGACTCGACCAATGTCGAACGCGAAGGCTATACCATTTCGGAAAAATTCGTCGGGGAGGCTTTTGCCCAGATTTTTCCACACTGTTCCGGGCGGATTATTGTTGCCGCTTTTTCCAGCAATATTCACCGCGTGCAGCAGGTCGCCGATGCGGCCATCGCACTCGGCCGCAAGATCCTGCTTAACGGTCGCTCGATGATCGCCAATGTGCGCATAGCCCGCCAGCTCGGTTATCTGAACATACCCGACGACATGATCATGGACTTGCGAGAACTGAACAACCTGCCGCCCAAGCAGGTCTGCATGGTCACCACCGGCAGCCAGGGAGAGCCGATGTCATCACTGGTCCGGATTGCCATGGACGACCACAAGCAGATCAAGCTTGAAAAGGGCGATACGGTAATCCTATCCTCCCGCTTCATCCCCGGCAATGAGCGAACCATTTCAGAGCTGATCAACCACCTGTACCGGCGCGGGGCCGAGGTCTACCATGAGCAGGTTTCCGAGGTTCATGTCTCGGGGCACGCCAGCCAGGAAGAGCTGAAACTGATGATGAATCTTGTTCGGCCTCGTTTTTTCCTGCCGATCCACGGAGAGTACCGCCACCTTGTGACTCACCGCCGACTGGCCGCAAAGGTCGGCATACCGGAGGAACGCTGCCTGCTGGCCACCAACGGTGATATGGTCACCTTCTATGCCGATACCGCCTGTATCAGCGAGAAAGTCGAATCGGGGCGGGTTTTCGTGGACGGAAAGGGGGTGGGGGATGTCGGCAACGTGGTGCTCAAGGACCGAAAGCACCTTTCCGAAGACGGAATGGTGGTTGCGATCATCGGCATCAACCAGAAGAGCGGAGAACTGATTTACGGCCCTGATATCGTCTCACGGGGGTTCGTGTTTGAAGACGAAAGTCAGGAGTACCTTGAAACCGCCCGCCTGATTGTCAGCGAGGCACTGGAAGAGTTGAATGCCGAGATGCGCTGCGATTGCGAAGAGGTTAAGACCGTCACCCGTCAGG
>DCNF01000056.1:24873-40872 GCA_002322035.1 Geobacter sp. UBA1603 | reverse complement strand
GGCGTTTTTTCAAAAAGAGTATCGAACGCCGTCCGGTGATCCTTCCGGTGATATTAGAGATGTAGGCCCAAAGATCGCCTGCGCCGCTTGACGATACACGTCTGCAGCTTCACTGTTGAACAGAACAAAACTGATCCGCTCAAAATCGTCTGTATCGGCAGCATGTTTTCCCTCTTTCAAGGCTATTTCCGCACCGGCTTTCATCGGAAAACCATATACCCCGCAGCTGATGGCCGGAAAAGCGATGCTCTTAACACCATTCTCCCGGGCCACCTCGAAGCAACGGAGATAGGCGCTGCGAAGCTGTTCCGGTTCGCCCTGGTGTCCGCCATGCCAGACCGGCCCGACCGTATGGATCACATACCGGGCCGGCAGGTTATACCCTGTGGTTATTTTGGCGTCACCGGTCTGACAGCCGCCAAGCGTGGCGCATTCCCGGACGAGTTCCGGGCCGGCAGCCCGGTGAATCGCTCCGTCGACGCCGCCGCCGCCCAAAAGCGTATTGTTTGCCGCATTGACGATAGCATCAACGACACATGTTGTGATATCCGCCCTGATTATTTCGAGAAACGTCGACATACGCACCCCTTTGACCCCATTCCGGGACCCCATTCCGTGGACACCTTACTTAATTGCCTCTTCCCTTTGGGCCCGGTTTCCCCGGTTTCAGTGGGCGATCAAGGTCATTCTCGAGGCGCTCGACAAATGTCTCTGGCCCGAGCGGCCGGCCGGTGCGCTCGTGTTTGCGGATGGCATCGGTTACCGCACGTTCCTCATCGCCTGCCAGAAACAACCTCCAATCTCCGGCAATGTCAAGCAGCGGGGCAACGGTAACCAGGGCGTCGTCACATCCCGACAGGTGAGCACCTGCGCTGCTCCAGGGCCAGGAAGCCCCATCAGGCACGATCCCGGCCCGGACAGGATTCAACTCCACATAGCGGGACGCCGCGAGGAGGTACGTCTCATCCATGGGAAACGAAGCAAAGCGCCCTTGCCAGAGGTGCCCGCGCCAGTTCTCGCGAAAGTTTATCATGCGGCTGTAACGGCGATGCGCCTCGCCGATGCCGCGCCGCAGGGAGTCATCCGATTCGGGCACAGCGATAAGATGCACATGATTTGGCATCAGGCAGTAAGCCCAGATTTCGACGCCGCACTTACGGCACCATTCGGCAAGCAGGGAAATATAGGATTGGTAGTCGCTGTCTTGCAGGAACGTCGGCATTCGACGATTGCCACGCTGGGTGACATGATGCGGGATACCTGCTGCTATGACGCGTGCGATGCGGGCCATGCGGTGAGGGTAGGGTTATTGCGGGTATAAAGTCAAGTGGAATTAAGTATGGTGTCCCCGGAACTATCCCTCTCTACTCTACCCGGAACTATCCCAGGAACTATTATCAGTCAATATTTTTACACACGCTATCTTTCAGAGAAAGAATGAACATTAAATTCGCAGAGTAATGCCAGACTCCCGGAGATCCATCGATGAATTTATCAAAAATTGCGATAAGCTGTTTACCTTCGATGCCTTTTGTACAATCCATAAATTTTATTACATTACTATTCGACAAGCCAATCAGACTAGAAGACAGAACACCATCAATCAAGCCTGTTATGTATATCTGCTTCTGTTGCTGTGAGAAGTCTCTGTAAGCATTACATGTGACGAAACCCTTTGTAATTACCTTTTCATCTGCAAAGGATGATTTGCCTGATCCGATGCACATTATAACGATTAACAGAAACACTAATAATCTCATGAATTCTCCTTTAAAAAAATTACGCTGTGTCAAAATTTTTGTGAATGTTCATAGTTCGGGGGCATAGTTCGGGAGACACCTTACTTAATTCTGGTCATGCAGAATTGCCAGCAGCGCTTCACGTATCCAGGTTGCCGCCCTGAGCGACTCTGCCGCGTCGTCCTCATCGGCAATCATCCCCGGATATCTTACTTCAACAGCCATTGCTGTCAGTATTCTTGCGGGGCGCACGATTTCCACCAACGTCGGGTGCTGACCGGATAACAGATTTACCAAGGCTTCAAGGTCATGGATGCGCGGAACTCGCATACCAGCCTCGACCATGACGGCCTTTAAATATTTTTCCGCACATTGCTGGGCGTGAAAGCAGACCGCATCGAAATTCGGTGCTTGATCAACGGTCGCTTCACGCTGCGCAGTGGCGAGGTCGGCATCGGCCTTGGCAACCCATTCTTCGGTTTCAGGCTTCATACAATACCGTGCCACGCGTAACAATCTCGGTCAGAAGCATATCGTGTTTTGCCAGACGGTCCTGAAGCTGTTCGGGGGTGCGAACCATTAAGTCAAGTGGAATCGTGGACTTGATACGATCCCTGATCTCAACGGCGAACCGCCAGGGTTTCCCCTCAAATTGGGCAATAACCAACAGATCGACGTCAGAATCGTCAGCCGGTTTGCCCCAGGAGTGCGAGCCGAACAGGATAATTTTCCGGGGTGCGAACTCTTTACGGATCTGTTCGGATATATGTTGTATATCGTTCGATGTTGCCATAATGATGTTCTCCTTTTAAAGCAATAGCTCAGGGGACATCCTTACTTAATTCCGTCCGCAATCTTCTTCACGGCTGCCATCAACAGCGGTAGATCGGCGCGAACGGTGTTCCAGACGATCTCCAGATCAACACCAAAATATTCGTGGGCCAGCAGGTTGCGAAAATCCTTGATATCCTGCCAAGGTATCTCCGGGTAATCACTTTTCAATGTATTTGACAGGTTGCCTACTGCCTCGCCGATGATCTCAAACTCTCGGATAACAGCCGAATAACGCATGCGATCCCGAACAAAGGCGTCGTACGTGAGCCCATGCACATAAGACTGGATAGCGTGGCCCGAATCCAGGATATCCTGACAGTAGAGGAACTGCGGCCGTTCAGACATAGATGATCTCCCTGGCGACAATCTCCCGCACCAGCGGCTTCAGGCTGCTCTCGATACCAAGATCGACACTCCTGCCGAGTTGCTGTTCGAGGTAGCGCCTGACGCCGAGAAAATTCCCCAGCGATTTCTTTTCAGGGACAATTTCTATGGCGATGTCGATATCCGAATCCTCGTGCGCCTCACCACGAGCATAGCTGCCGAACAAACCAATACTTATCACGCCAAAACGCTGGACCATTTCGCCTTTGTGGGTCTGTAGAAACATTAAGATATCGTTTTTGGTGTGCACAATAAAGGATTCTTCGGTTTCAGGCTTCATACAGTACCGTGCCTCGCGTAACAATCTCGGAACAGTTCGGGGGACATCTTTACTTAATACTCTTTGGCATCATAGTAATACCACGAAAGAAACTCAGCCGCAACTCCCGGCGCAGCCGCTCAGACCATCAACTTCCCCTCATCCAGAATGATCTCCCGGGAACCGTCCGCCATCACCAGCGTAACCGTCGGTTGGTAGAACACATAATCCTCATGGAACGGTGCCGCTGTCTTCCCGCCGAATCCGGTGTTGTCACCCAGGGCCAGGTGGATGGTGCCCATGATCTTCTCGGCCTCCAGCACGTTGTCCGGCCGGCTGGCCTTGTCATTGGTGCCGATGCCCAGTTCGGCCAGGTTGCGGCAGGCTTCACTTTCGGCAAAGCGTGCTTCGAGCTTTGTCCGATGCAGGTCGTTACCATCAATCCGAACAACCTTTCCATCAGCGATAGTCAGGGTGATCGGCTGCTCCAGCTTACGGGTCGGCCCCCACTCGATCACCATCACCCCGTGGCTTTCTCCCTCCAGCGGAGCGAAGTAGGCCTCTCCGGCCGGCAGGTTGCCGAAGCTCCCCGGCGCCGTCAGCAGGCCGTCATCTCCGCCGGCATCCCTACCCCGCTTGCAGATGTGCATGGCCGTGCCGTTGGGGCACTCGACATACACCCATTCGGCCCGGTTGACCGCCTCCACCAGGCGGGCGGTACGATCAGCCAGGGCAGGCCAGTCGACATTCATCGAGGTGCCGAACATCTCCGGATCGAAATGGGGCAGCGAGGCAAAGCGGGCACCTGCATGGCAGGCCAGCCTGCGGTAACTGGTGTGGCTGGTGGAGTTGTTGCTCATGGCGATGATGATACGGGGCACGTCGGCGGCATGGCCCAGGACTATCCTGCGGGCTTCAGCCAGCTGTTCCGCGCTGGCTTGCTTGTCGAGGATATCGTCCAGAAGCCCGGCACGCTGCAATTGCCCCATGATCGCCCGCCCGAAAGTAGCCTCCCAGAGCACCTGGGGCGGTTCCACTCCGGAAGCGGCCGTGGCGGGGAAATCAACAAACTGACCGTTATTGTATGTATCATTGGCAAATCCGGCAACCTGACGGGCCGTGTCGTTGAGGCGCTTCCTCCGGTCCCGGTCGTCCTTGGACGGAGATTCGTCCGGCCGGATCCGGTCGCTGAAAACCAGGACCGACTCTCCGGAACGGATCCCCATGTTAGTCTCAAACAGCACGCGAAATGACGAATCGAGGCTCGGCATGGTGTAACTCCTTGAATGGTGTATGGGCGCTTTATATCACAGTTCGCCGTAAAGGCAAAACCGGTTACATCTATGCTGATTTACGCATGATTTTTTCCTTGATTTCTGAATTGTTAATATGATAATCATGCATACTGTATACAATTTTTCGATCCAATCTTTTCCAATGATTGCAAATAGTTAAGCTCCGCAATTGCGGGGGGTCGGTTTCGGAGGTTCGAGTGGCTCAGGTCGTCTTCTCAACATGGGGCAGGAATATTGTCGATAACAGGAATGCGGCCGGCGAGCCGGCCGCCGCCAGCTTCAAGCTGCCGGTGGCGTTCGATGGCGAGCAGCCGCTCAAGGCGTTCATGGGATGGGACGGGATTATCCTGTTCGACAAGTACGTCGATATCCCGGCCATGACGGCCGAGTACATGAGGCGGGTACAGACCCTCTACTGCTGCGGCCGCTGCACGCCAGGCAAGAAGGGCACCAAGGTGCTTTCCGACCTGTTCCAGAATGTTCTGGACGGAAAAGCCAAAGAGTCAGACCTCGATACCGTCGGCGACCTGGCCGAACTGCTCAAGAACTGCAAATGCACCCTCTGCCAGAGCGCAACCGTGCCGGTATTCGACGCTGTAGCCCACTACCGTTCCGACTTCCTGGCCTATATCACCAGTTCCTGCGGACCGAACCGGGAGCCGTCCCGCTTCATCCACAAGATCACCGCGCCCTGCATGGACCGCTGCCCGTCCCATATCGATATTCCAAAGTATGTGGAAGAGATCAAGAACTACCAGTACGGCGAGGCGTTGGCCACCATCCGTGACAACATGCCGCTGCCGTCTGTCTGCGGCCGGGTCTGTCCGCACCCCTGCGAGACCGCCTGCCGGCGCAAGAACGTGGACGATGCCATCAACATCATGGTGCTCAAACGCACCGCCTCTGACTACGAGTGGATGCACAACCTGCAGCCCCCCATGCAGCCGAAGCCGAAAAAAGGCAAGACCGTCGGCATCGTCGGCGCAGGTCCGGCCGGACTGGCCGCGGCCTACTATCTGGCCCTGGAAGGCTACCACTGCACCATCTATGAAGCGCTGCCGGAAGGGTTCGGCGGCGGCATGATCGCGGTCGGAATCCCGGCCTACCGCATGCCGCGCCACTTGCTCCAGCGGGACATCGACATCATCCAGGCCGTGGGCGTTGATATCGTCTACAACTGCCGCGTCGGCAAGGACATTTCCCTTCCGGAACTGAAACAGAAGCATGACGCCGTATTCCTGGCCCCGGGCGCCCACCGCTCAAAACCGATGGGTGTTGAGGGAGAAGACAAGGGGTACAAAGGGTTCCTCTCCGGCGGAATCGACTTTCTCCGTGAGGCCTACATGGGCCGTCCCACCGGCATGGGGAAAAAAGTCTGCGTGGTCGGCGGCGGCAATACAGCCATCGACTGCGTCCGGGTCGCCCTGCGCGAGGGCGCCGAGGAATCGATCCTGCTCTATCGCCGCTCCCGCAAGGAGATGCCGGCTGACGTGTGGGAGGTGGACGGCGCCGATGAGGAAGGGGTGAAGTTCGAGTTCCAGGTGTTGCCGACAAAGATCGTCGTGGATGCCAACGACCAGGTCACCGGCGTCGAGTGCGTCCGCATGGCCATGGGCGAGCCTGATGCCTCGGGCCGCCGCCGGCCGGAACCGGTGCCGGGAAGTGAGTTCATTGTCGAGTGCGACACGGTCATCCCGGCCATCGGCCAGGACCCGGACCTGAAATTCATCCCCGCCGACATGGGGATCGACATCACCAAGTGGAACACCGTGGTCACCAAGTACCTGCCCCACAAGGATGCAGCCGGCAAGCAGCTGAACGACAGCATGGGCAACCCGCTCTGCCGCACCCTGATCACCGACTGTGACGGGGTTTTTGCCGGCGGCGACGCTGAAATCGGGCCGCTGACGGTGGTTGCCTGCGTCGGCAACGCCCACCGGGCCGCCCGCGTCATCCAGCGCTGGCTTGAGGAAGGCAAAGCCTATCTGACCGAAGAGGACATTCTCGAGGACCTGCTGACCTACCTCGGCGTCTACGACAAAAACGAAAAGGTGCCCTGGCTCGATTCGGCCGACCGCTCCAACCAGAAGGAAGTCCACGGCAGGGAACGCGCCGCCAAGGGCAACTACAACGAGGTGGAGCTGGGCTTCAGTGACACCACCGCCCAGGCGGAAGCCGATCGCTGTCTGAGATGTTACAGAATGGCAATGGTTGCCGTATAGCACCCGCAGAGAACTTACGATTGATGGAGATATAAAAGCATGGCACACACAGAGTCCAGCGAGAAAAAGACCACGGCAACACTGACCATTGACGGCAGACAGGTAACCGTGCCTGTCGGGGCAACCATCCTCGAAGCGGCAGCGGAACTGGGCATAAAGATCCCGACCCTCTGCTGGCTGAAAAAGGTTTCCACCACCGGCGCCTGCCGTATCTGTGTCGTGGCGGTGGAAGGTATCGACCGCCTGATGACCGCCTGCAACACTCCGGTCAAGGACGGAATTACCGTCACCACAACCTCGCCGGAGATTATAGCTGCCCGTCAGAAAACGCTGGAACTGCTGCTGGTCAACCATCCTCTCGACTGCCCGGTCTGCGACGCCGCCGGTGAATGTGACCTGCAGGACATCATCTACGCCCACGAGGTGGACCGTAACCGCTATGCAGCCGACCTGGAGCGCCTTCCGATCCGCTACGACTGGAAACTGCTGGAGAGCGACCCGAACCGCTGTGTCCTCTGTGAGAAATGCGTTAAGGTCTGCCGGGAAGTTGTCGGCCGGGAAGCGATCGAAATTGTCGACCGGGGCGACCGTACCATCATCGACACCGTCAGCGGCGAACCGCTCGACTGCGATTTCTGTGGCAACTGCATCAACGTCTGCCCCACCGGCACCCTGATCAGCAAGCCGTTCAAGTTCAAGGGGCGCCCCTGGACCTTTAACGTCACACCCTCAGTCTGCACCTTCTGCTCGTCCGGCTGCCAGATCGACTACCACAGCGCCAACGGCCGTGTAGAGCGAGTCACGAGCGGCGACGACACCTATAACCGCGGCATCCTCTGCATCAATGGCCGCTTCGGCTACGCCGCCTTCAACTCCCCGGAGCGGATCACTTCACCGTTGGTGGCTGGCGAAAAGGCCGGCTGGGACAAAGCGCTGGCAACCGTTGCCGGCACTCTGAAGGAGATCGTCGCTGCAAACGGCGGGAATGCCGTGGCCGGAATCGGATCACCCCGTGTAACCAACGAGGAGAGCTACCTCTTCCAGAAGTTCCTCCGCGGAGCGGTCGGCACCAACAGCATCGACTCCGAAGCGCGCCTCGGCTTCCTGCCGTCACAGATCATCCAGTACGAGATGCTCGGCTACAGCGGCGGGACCCGCGACATGAACGCCATCGAGAAAGCCACTGCCGTTGTGGTGATCGGCGCTGACCTGAAAGGTGAATCACCCGGCTATGCCTATAAGATGATTCAGGCATCCACCAAAAACAACGCCAAGGTCGTTATGGCCTTTCCGCGCCTTTCCTCCACTGCCAAATATGCCAATGCCTACCTGCAGTACAAGCCGGGCAGTGAAGCCTGGCTGGTGGCCGGACTCAACAAGGCGTTGATTGAGGCAGGGGCGGGAGCCGCCGGCTCCGATACGCTGAAATCATCGCTTGATGCCCTCTCATTCGAGAAAATAACCCAGGCTACCGGAATACCTGAGGCGAAGATCCGCGAAGCAGCAGCCTTGGCCTGCGCCGGCGGCAGCACGGCGGTGATCTACGGCAGCGGCATCATCCGCTCCGCCGATATGAAAAATGCCGTTACCGGCTGCGTCAACCTGGCGCTATTGACTGGTGCTACCGGTGAGAATGGCGTCGGCATCTACCCGCTCGACGAGAAGAACAACACCCAGGGGATGCTCGACATGGGCGTCTGCCCGGAGTATCTCCCCGGCTACCACGCCTACGGCCATGTTTCTGAATTCGGCGACGCCTGGAACTGCGCCGTTCCCGCCGCTCCGGGGAAAGACCTCTTTGGCATCATCGATGGGATTGAGAAGGGTGAGATTAAGGCCCTCTATGTGATGGGAAGCGACCCGCTGCAGTTCATGCCCGACCGCGGCAGAGTTTTGAATGCGCTGAAAAAGCTGGACCTGCTGGTGGTTCAGGATCTGTTCCCGTCCGAGACGGCGAAACTGGCCCATGTGTTCCTGCCGGCAGCCACCGCTGCCGAGAAATCCGGCTCATTCACTGCTGTCGACAACCGTGTACAGTGTTTCTCCCGTGCGGTTGCACCGGCCGGTGAAGCAAAAAACGACGCAGAGATCCTTCAGAAGCTGTTTAGCCTGGTTGCCCCGGTCGCGCCGATTGCCGTACAGGGCAGTGAGGAGTTGCACCACGAAATAACCCGCCTGACAAAGCTCTACACCGAGACCTGTGACCATGCCGGCTGCCGTATGGGGCGGATCAAAAACCGCGCAGCGGCTCCGGCCGCCTGCCGTCCGCTTCTACCGTCCGAGCCGGCACCGTCTGGCAAACCGTTTACCCTGGTCTGCGCTCCGATTCAGCGCCACAACGGCAGCTACACCACCTGGTCGGCCAGTAACAATCTGGTTGCTCCCGGCAGGTATCTTGAGATCAACCCGAGCGATGCCCAGAATGTCGGAGTCTCCCAGGGAGACCAGGTTACCCTGTCAACCGACACCGGTTCAAAAACATTGCCCGTGCGGATTTCTTCGGCCGTCGCCCCGGGGACACTCTTTGTGCCTTCGAATTTCGGTGATGGAGTACTCTCCGGTGCCGGTTCGCTTGCCAAAGCCTGACGCCTGAGCCGTCAGAAACCATAAACGCCGCCCTGTGCGGCGTTTTTTTTTGCTGCAACAGGTGGTGATTTTGGTACACTGATCAACAAGAGGGGGGTTGTTTCGATTCCCTATCAAAGAGGATCTCAAGGCGACGCACACTGAATCAACTCGGAGTGGTCACGCGCATGTACGTTTAGCGGCTAAAGACGGGTCGCTATTGAGTTGGTTGGGATAAGAATTTGGATTTATTGCCATGATTTCACGATTTTTTCAGATAGGGTGCGTCCTTGTGCTCATGTCCTGCACAACCGGCCAGACCACGCATGTGACCAGCGTCGCTCCGGAGCCCCGTCTTTTTTATCCTTACGAGCATTCTTCAGGGTGCCGCAGCTGCCATGATCATATCTACCGGCAGTATGAAACATCCGAACATGCCCAGGCATTCACCAACCCGCTTTTTCAGGCCCAGTATTTCAAAGAAGTGGTCCCCCGGGCGCTTCGTGAACCGGCGTTCAGGAAAGAGGCCAGGCGCTGCATCGCCTGCCATGCTCCGGTCGTATTCATGAACAACACCGGTTTATTGCAGACCGCCGCAGAAACCAGGGCACTGGAAACCGGGGTGAGCTGTGATTTCTGCCACACCCTTGCCGGTTACCTGCCAAACGGGGATTATCAGCAGAATCGGTCCGGTAAAAAGCAGGGACCGCTTATGGTCAATAATCACCATTCAGAGTATTCCGGCTGGTACGAAATCAGCGAGTTCTGCGGCCCCTGCCATAATGCTTCCAATCAGCAGGGTGTTCCGGTCAAGGCAACCTTCAGCGAATGGAAGGCCAGCAGCTTTGCGGCAGAGCGGATCACCTGTCAGGAATGCCACATGAGCAGGCAGGGATTTCTCAAAGACCGGCATGGCGAATATGAAAAAGGGGCGGCCGCCCACCTCAACTTCATCGGTTTCGGCGATCGGAACATGGCTCGTTCCGACTATGCCAAGCTCTACTCGCACAATTTCCCCGGCGCTCACAATAATACCCAGCTTGAGGGGGCCATACGCCTTGAAATCCGCGGGGAGGGACGGCTTGATGCCGGTGGTCGCATGCCGTTCAGCATCGCCGTCAACAACCAGAGAGCCGGACATCGCATGCCGTCCGGCAGTTCCGACCTGCGCTTCATGTGGCTGCAGGTTAGCGTGAGCGATTCCAGCGGCAGGCCGGTCCCGTTCCGTCTGGCAGCAGACAGTCCGGGAAACCCTGATTACGGGGTTTCCGGGCGCGCCCCTAATGACCGCACGCTGCTGGGTCCGCATATCCCGGACGCAACCCGTCTGTACCGGGCGGTTTTCAATAATCACTCCGGTGTCCCGGTACATTCATTTTACGATGCGGCATCACTCGCATTCGATAACCGCCTGAACGCCGGTGAAGTCCGGGATGAGCCGTATCTGATTGAAACAACCGCCGGCTTCAAGGGGCCATTCCTCATATCTGCCCAGCTGTTCTATCAATCGGCCCCCGCTTCATTTACCGCCCGTCTTGGGCTCCCCGGCGTTGCTCCGGTGGCGGTGGCCACTGCTGCAAGGACTGTCCCTCCGGCGCCATCAGCACAGCCATGAATCAACCTGTTCAATGACCTGGAAGATTCGCCAGAAATACCGGGCACGGTTTGCAGGGGAGCAGCACCTCGACAGACGGCAGCAGGGTGGCAGCCTGACCGTTTGCCTGGTCTACCCCAACCGCTACCGGATTGCCATGAGCAGCCTCGGCTTTCAGGCCGTATACCGCCTCCTGAACGACCACCCCGGTATTTCCTGTGAGCGGGCTTTTCTGCCGGAACGGGATGAACTGGACGAGTACCGCCAGTCCGGGACACCGCTATTATCCCTGGAAAGCCAGCGGCCCCTGGCGGATTTCGATGTCATTGCTTTTTCTATCTCATTTGAGCCGGATTACCCGGCACTCCTGCAGCTGCTCGATCTGGCCCGGATACCGCGCCGCTCTGCCGGCCGGGATGCCGGTGCCCCTCTGGTAATGGCGGGCGGCGCAGCCTGCACCATCAACCCGGAGCCGGTGGCCGAATTCCTTGACCTGATCTGTATTGGAGAGGCGGAAGGAGCCCTGTCGCCGCTGCTTGACCTCCTCTTAACCGCCGGTGCCGTGAGGCGCAATGAGTTGCTGGCCCGTGCGGCAGCTTTACCCGGAATCTATGTCCCGTCCCTTCAGCCAGCCTGCTGCGATGACCGTCACCACGAGTGCCCGGCCCCGGTCCAGCGGGCATCGGCTTCGCTTGACGGAAGCCAGCGACCGGCATCCTCCCGCATTTTGACTGAAGAAACCGAATTCAGCGATATGTATCTGATGGAGGTCAGCCGCGGCTGTCCCCGTGGCTGCCGTTTCTGCACATCGGGATTCACCTTTGGCCGTTTTCGCCAGATTCCTTACGAAACCCTGGTGGCAGAGGTCGATGAAGGGCTGCGCCATCGCAGCAAAATCGGCCTGGTGGGGGCAGCGGTCTCCGATCACCATGATATTGGTCGGCTCTGCAGCTATATTGTGTCACAGGGAGGTGCTGTCTCCGTCTCTTCACTACGGCTCGACCGCCTTGACAGCGCCATGCTGGACGCGTTAGTGGCAAGTGGTCATCGCACCATTTCACTGGCACCGGAAGGCCCTTCCCAACGCCTGCGGGACCTGATCCACAAGAACCTGAACCGGCAGCAGATCCTGGACGCCTGTGATCTCCTGGTTTCCCGCGATATACTCAACCTCAAACTGTACTTCATCATCGGCCTGCCAACCGAAACCGGAGATGATCTGGAAGAGATGGTCGGACTGATTGAGGAAATCCGCGAGAGGGTGGTGGAGCGAGCCCGCGCCAACCGGCGCCTCGGCGAGATTACGCTTTCAGTCAACCCGTTCATTCCCAAGCCGTTCACCCCCCTGCAGTGGTGCGGCATGGAGTCACTGTCCTCTCTGGAAGGCAAGGTCCGTTATCTTGAATCCGCATTCAGGAAATTGGCAAACGTAAATCTTAAGGTGGAGGGGCTTCGTGCGGCTTATTTCCAGGCATTGCTTTCCCGTGGAGACCGCCGGCTGTCGGCAGTGATTGAAGCGATGGCAAGCGGAGCATCGCTGAACCGGGCCCTTAAAACATGCGGCATCGATGCGGCCCGCTCCGTGCACCGGACGATCGGCCTTGACGAGGTGTTGCCCTGGAGCGTGATCGAATCGGCCGACGACGAGCTTTTGCGGAGGGAGTACCACAACGTGTTCAAGACCGGAGGGACCGGCCAGTGAAGATGTGCAGCCTGTGTGCTCAAGAATTCGATGAAAATGCAGCGCGTTCAGACTATGCCGAAGCGGGTGAATGGCTGGCCGTCGAAGTGTGGGACGATGCTGGCGAACTCTGCCCGCTCTGCCTTGAAAACAGGGCAAAGCTGGTGATGATGTACTGTCACGAGTACAACAGCTAGCGCTGGATCGGATACCCGTTGCGATACCAGCCAACGATGCCGTCGGTCATGTTGTACACCTCCCGGTAGCCGCGCTGGGAGAGAAATTCGGCCACAGGCTTTGATCGGGAGCCGACAGCACAATACACCAGAACCGGCCGGTTTTTAGGGACCTCGCCGGCCCTCCGCTCAAACTGGTCGATCGGAATCAGGACCGAACCGGACAGGCGGGCCTGACTGTTTTCCTGCTGGGTTCTGACATCAAGCAGGTAGATCGCTTTGTTTTTTTCGATCAACGCCTTGGCCTCGCGGGAGCTTATGTCACGGGCTCCCGCCAACGCCAGGGCAGGCATGCCAGCCAGCAGGGCCAGCACAAATACCAACGCTTTCATGGATCACCATCCTTTGGCTTTTGACCCATGCTATCCGATTCGGGCGGCACAATTCAAGCATAATATTCTGCTATTCATATATTTTGTTCTGAACAGACTTCCCACTCCCGATACAACTGATCAAGCTCCATTGTCAGCTCCGTGTGGCGCTCCCCGGCCCTTTGCCCCCGCTCGGGATCTTCAAAAAAACCGGGTTGGCCCATATCCTGCTCCAGCTCGGCAAGTTCCCGCTCACAGCGTCCGATGGCAGACTCGATCTCCCCAAGCCGCTTCTGACGGGCCTGTTCTTCACGCTTCCGGCGCTTCTGCTCTTCGCGATCGTTCAGGCGCGCATCCTTGGCCGGTTGCAGGGGCAACAGTGCTTCTGGCTTCACATCAGGGCACTCACGCCCGGAAGCGCCAGACGGCAGGGGTACTCCCCCCTCTTTTTTGGAAAGATAATACTCGTAATCGCCGTAATAGCTCTCCAGACGGCCATCCGCGACCTCCACAATCCGGGTCGCAAGCCCATTGACAAAATAGCGGTCATGGGAAACGAACACCACCGTGCCGTCACATTGCCGCAGCGCATCCAGCAGCACTTCTTTGCTGTACAGGTCCAGGTGATTGGTCGGCTCATCCATCAGGAGCAGATTGGAAGGACGCAGAAGCATCTTGGCCAGAGCCAGCCGGTTGCGCTCACCGCCTGACAGCACCGCGACCATCTTGTGAATGTCATCTCCCGAGAAAAGAAACGCCCCCAGGATATCCCGCAGACGCGGGACCATGCCGTAGGGAGCTTCGGCATAGAGCTCGTCATAGGCCGACCGGCCGGCTTCAAGCACGCGGGCCTGATCCTGGGCGAAATAATCCATGACGACATTGTGACCGGTCGTGCGTTCTCCGGCCTGAAAGGAGGCGCCGGCCAACACTGCCATCAGGGTCGACTTTCCTGCGCCGTTATGGCCGACAAGGGCAACCCGCTCTCCTTTCTCCAGAACCAGATCGACCCGGTTCAGCACCGTGTGGCTGCCGTATGACTTGACCACCCCCTTCAGCTCCATGACGATCCGGCCGCTTTTCGGAGCATCGGGAAACTGGAAGCGAATCCGCTTGCGCTCTGGCGGCAGGACAATCCTCTCAACTTTTTCCAACTGCTTGATGCGGGACTGCACCAGAGAGGCCTTGTTGGCCTGGTAACGGAAACGGCGGATGAAGTCCTCACTCTTTTCAATCTCTTCATCCTGACGCCGCTTTGCTTCGCGCAGGGCCACAACCCGCTCGTCACGCTGAATGAGATACAGGGAGTAGTTGCAGTGATAATCGGTGATTGTATGGTTCCAGACCTCGGCAATCCGGCTGCAGACACGGTCCATGAAAAAACGGTCATGGGAGACCAGGATCACCGAACCGGGATAGCCGCAGAGATACTCCTCCAGCCAGTTGCGGGCCTCGATATCGAGATGGTTGGTCGGCTCGTCCAGAAGAAGCACGTCCGGCTTCTGCAACAAAAGCCTCGCCAGGGCAATCCGCATCTGCCAGCCGCCCGAAAATTCGCCGCATTCGCGGGGCCAGTCGGACTGCTCAAAACCGAGCCCCTTGAGTACCGAGCCGATCTCGGCTTCCATGGTATATCCGCCCCGGTGGCGAAACTGCTCCTGGGCGATCCCGTACCGGTCCAGCAATGCCTCATGTTCGGCAGAATCGTGGGGGAGCCCTTCAAGGCGCGTGCCGATGGCGTGCAGTTCTTCCTCGAGGGACAGCAGATCGGTCAGTGCGGAACGGGCCTCGTCAAACAGGGAGCGGCCGCTGGTAACGAGACCGTCCTGTGGCAGATACGCGGCACTGGCACCGCGGGCCAGCTGAATTTCGCCTGAAGACGGCTCGATCTGTCCGGCAATGATCTTCATCAGGGTAGATTTTCCGGCGCCGTTGTCGCCAACCAGGGCGACCCGTTCTCCCTTTTTGAGGTGCCACGAAACCGAGCTGAACAGGGGAGTTCCGGCGAAGTCTTTGGAGAGGTTGATCAATTGCAGCATGGTTGTCTTTGTACCACCGATGCCGGTTTACCGGCAACCGTTAATAGCGATTTCCGTTCAGGCCGCCGACAGTGCTAAACACGGCGATTCTTGTCAACAGCGGCAAGGCGGCTTGACAGGCCGGCGGCAAGCGCATAGAGTTAGGTGAGTAACTTTACAACACAGGAGTGTATATGCCGGTGGATGTCCTGCTGAACGCCCTGCGAGCCAAAATACCCGCCTATGGCAAGGAAAACCAGGGAGAACTACTGCACGCCCTGACCGAGGGCGCCCAGATGCTCTCAAAATCGGAACGAATCAGGATCTATCTGGAAGACCTGACCCGGGGGACCCTGACCTGCGCCCTGGCAACCGGACCGGGCGACCGGCGCATCCGGGAAGCAAGCTTTCCGATCAGCTCCAGTGATACGCTGGTTTCAAGCGTTTTTGTCAGCCAGTACCCGGCGGATTTCCGGGCAGGGCAATCGCCGGCGGCAAATCCTGACGCTGACTTTGCCAGGGACTTCGGCATCCGCTCAAGCTATCTCACCCCGATCGTCAGTCTGGGAAAATCAATCGGCGTACTCTGCATAGACAGTGGCCATCCCGGAGAGATTCTCTCGGCCCGGGCCAAATCGCTTCTGGCCGATTTCATCGGTTTCGTGGCCGACCGGCTCGACCAGGCCCGGATCTACCACCAGCAGGTGCAGCTCGCCCGGCGCCTGGAAGAGTTCAAGGCCCGCGAAGCCGCCGGCATGATGGTCCGTTCGGCCGTCAGGCTGATCGAACGGTATTCGCTGGCCTCGGTCCTGGTGCCGACATCAGCTGGCGATTCAGGACGCGGAACCCTCGACATCCTGG
>DCNF01000056.1:23720-24787 GCA_002322035.1 Geobacter sp. UBA1603 | reverse complement strand
CAGGGGGGGATCGACCTGAAAAAGGGGGGATCCCTGATCTCCCAGTATCTTGACGATCAGGCGGTAATCGCCGATGAGCGGATGCTGAAGCCGGTTTTCATCTCCGACTTGACCCAGCACAGCCTTCAGAAACGGGCCCTGACGGAATCCATGTCGCTGCGCTCCCTCTACGTCGTCCCCCGCTTTGAACCAAAGACCCGGCGGATCATCTGCCTGCTGAACTATTTCTCCCGTGATCTGTACCGGTTCAGTGACTTCGAAATGGGACTGCTCCAGACCCATGCCGAAATGGTCGAGCGGGTCATCAGCGAAGTCGGCGGAGAGCATCTTGAAATCCGGGTTCTCTCCGAGATCACCGAGCTGCTCAATGAGCGGGCTGAAAGCCTCCAGCCATTCCTGACCAAAGTCCTTTCCAAGGCCACCGAACTGATTGGAGCCGACACCGGCAGCATTGCACTGGTCAGCCAGCGGGAGGGTTCCCAGTGGCTGGTGGTCGAAGAGGAAGACGGCACCATCATCGGAGCCAAAAACAAGGAGTGGTTCAAGAAGTATATCCCCCCGTTTTTGATCGGCGGCGAGGAGCTTGCTCCGGAAGAGCGCAGCCTGACCGGATTCGTTGCCCACACCAAGCAGCCCAAGATCATCGCCCGGGTGGAAGAGGAGCAGTCCGGAGAAGGGTTCCACCGCTCCATGAGCGACCTTCTGAAAAGCGAGATCGCAGTGCCGGTGGTCTGTGACGATGAAGTCATCGCCGTAATCTGCCTCAACTCGCTGCACCACGACTATTTCCGCGAAGAACACCGCCGCATTCTGCAGATTATCGGATCGCTGACGGCACGTCACATCTCTGATCTGCAGAGAATCGAGCGGCTCCAGGGAGAGGTCACCCGGCTGGCAACTGACGTGGCGTACAAAGACCCGCACGTCTCATCCTACCGGCTTGGCAACATCATCGGCATCAGCCCCAAATCCCAGGAAGTCGTCGACTTCATCACCACGGTCTCGCCGCCCCTGTTCAACCGCATCGTCTACTGGAGCCGCAACATCCTCCAGGAAGCCACCATCGG
>DCNF01000056.1:20266-23688 GCA_002322035.1 Geobacter sp. UBA1603 | reverse complement strand
ATCCTGGTAACCGGCCCGACCGGCTCGGGCAAGGAGTTTTTCTTCAACAACCTCTACAACCGGCTGAACGGCCTCTACCGCCAGCAGATCAACCCGGGCGGCGAACTGCCGGTCAAAAAATCGAACATCGCCGCCTATGCCGGCGATCTGACCTATTCAGAACTGTTCGGCCATAAAAAAGGAGCTTTTACCGGGGCCTATACCGACCGGCGCGGCATCCTGGAAGAAACCATGGGGGGGATCGTGTTCCTCGACGAGATCGGCGATGCCGATCCCAAAACCCAGGTGCAGCTGCTGCGCTTCCTCGACAACGGCGGATTCGTCCGGCTGGGCGAAAATACCGAGCGTTTCAGCCGGGTACTGCTGGTGGCTGCCACCAACAAGAACCTCCATGAAGAGATCGCCGCCGGGCGTTTCCGCGAAGACCTTTACCACCGTCTTTCCGAACTTTCGATCAGGCTGCCATCGCTGAACGAACGCCGGGAGGATATTCCCGACCTGGCGGTCCACTTCCTCGGAAAACTCTACCGCACCTATCGCGGAGAACACGAAGAGGAACAAAAACCGCCGGTCTTGTCCCAGGAGGCCAAAAATATCCTGATGCGGCACAACTACCAGGGAAACATCCGCGAGCTGCGCAGCATCCTCTTGCGCGCGCTGTTTTTCAGGTCAAAACATGTTATCGGCGGTGACGCCATCAGCATGGCGATCGCCGGCGCCGGAAGCAGTATTCGTCCAAATACACCGCTTCCGCCGGTTCGCGATCTGGATGAGCGGCTGGCCGGCGATATCCTGGGACGGATTGAGCAGGGGGGAGACTTCTGGAGTGATGTCTATGAACCGTTTTCCCGTAACGACATCTCGCGCGAAACCGTGCGACTGGTGATTGAGAAGGCGCGCCGGACCGCCGGTAAAACCATGCCGGCCGTGGCTCGCCACCTCAAAGCCTTATCGGGCAGCACTGAAGATGAAAAGCTGAAGCTCTACAAGTTCAAGAACTTTCTCTATAAGACCGTGAAGGTATGATCAAGACGGTGACTTCTGCTGAAAATATTCATGGTCCCATCAGCACAGAAAGGGCACACCAGAACGAAAAAAGGGCTAGCTTTATCAGCTAACCCCTTGTATTGTTTTGGTTGCGGGGAGAGGATTTGAACCTCTGACCTTCGGGTTATGAGCCCGACGAGCTACCAGACTGCTCCACCCCGCGACAAATTGTGAACGCATTTAATAGCCCACACCCACATGAAAGTCAACATTTATTTTACATTTTTTTGCCTCCGTATGGCGGCGCAATAGGTGAACTGTGTCCCACGCTAAAACCGATCTGAAAAACATGACACTGCCGGATCTGGAAACCTTCCTGCAAGGAAGGGGCAAAGAGCGCTTCCGCGCGCTGCAGATCTTCAAATGGCTCTACCAGCAGGATGCCGGTTCCTTCGAGGAAATGACCAACATTTCAAAAACGCTGCGGGCTGAGTTGGCAGAAATTGCCTGCATCAGCCGACTGGAGCCGGCAGAGGTTGAAACCGGCAGCGACGGTACCCGCAAGTACCTTTTCAATCTGGGAGACGGTAACGGCGTCGAGGCGGTACTGATCCCGATCGAAGGGCGCAACACTCTCTGCATTTCCTCCCAGGCCGGCTGCGCCATGGGCTGTGAGTTCTGCCTGACCGGGACGTTCAAGCTTTCCCGCAACCTGACCACGGCCGAAATCGTCAATCAGATACTGGCGGTCAGGCGAGACCTTGCCCGGAATCCGGTTACGCAGACTCATCAGCCGAAGCCTGAAGCGGCATGTGATGATGGGGACGATGACGAGGGTCCGGCTTCAGCGGACGCGATCCGCAACATCGTCATGATGGGCATGGGAGAACCGCTGCACAATCTTGACAATGTAATTCCGGCCCTGAAGATCATGATCGACGGCAATGGGCTGCAACTCTCCAACCGGCGGGTGACCGTCTCGACCTGCGGCCTGGTGCCGGAGATGGAGCGCCTGGGCAACGAAATCCCCACGGTCAACCTGGCAGTGTCGCTCAACGCCACCACCGACGAACTGCGAAGCCGGATCATGCCGATAAACCGCCGGTACCCGATTCGCGAACTGCTCCGGGCCTGCCGCCAGTTCCCCAAGCCGGGCCGGCGCAAGGTGACGTTCGAGTATGTCATGCTGGGCGGGATCAACGATTCCCTGGAAGATGCCAGGCGCCTGCTCGCGCTGATCAGCGATATCCCCAGCAAGGTCAACCTGATCCCGTTCAACGAGCACGAGGGGTGCGGCTTCCGGACACCGGATCAGGCGTCAATCGATGCTTTCCATACATTTCTGATCGACCGGAATGTGACGGTGATCACCCGCGACAGCAGGGGCGGCGACATCTCTGCCGCCTGCGGCCAGCTGAAAGGCAAACTTCAAACGATGTGAGTCGGATCACTCAAGCTCCTCGCCAACCACTTCCATCTCGCGGGTTATCTCGGCCAGGGCGGCATCTTTCCTGCGAAAAACGATGATCAGCCAGTAACAGAGGCCATAGGCCAGCATCGCCGCCACAAAACCGATGATTGAGCACCCCAGCAGCAGCGGCTTGGAATGCTCGACCAGGAGCACCTTGAGTGGCTCCCACTCCAGCCGGGAAAGGTCGAGGTTCTTGGGCGGGACCCCCAAAAGTGCGGCACCCAGCTTGTACGAGAGAATCATTGACGGGACAATCGTCAGCGGTGAGTTGATCCATGATCCGGTGATACAGGTCAGCTTGTTCAGGCGGAAGAGAAACGAGATCGCCAGTGCCAGGCCGGTATGCAGGCCCGGTATCGGCGGCGTGAAGCTGATGAAAACGCCGGCGGCAAAACCGGCTGAAATATGCCCGGGATGGGCATCCAGCGACATGATTTCAGCGAACTTTTTTTTCAGCTGTTCTTTTGATAGCATCAGCCCTCGCAGTCCGGGCCACTCTACGGTTTACGAATCATGTTTGTCAACGTTATTGCGCTTTTATCTATTGGCGTATATGCTGTGTTACACGCTATCTCGATGGAAAACCTGGAGGGTTGCGATGATCAATGTCCCCCTGATCGCCATGCTGGCCCTGGCGCTGCTCTGCATGCCGTCTCATTCTCAAGCCGCTGAATGTTCCTACAGCAAAACCCTAGCGTCAGGGGCATACTCCTTTGCCGTTGCAAGCCGCCCTGTCATGGGCTGCAGCGTTCAGGTCATCCAGATTACGGTCATCCGCAAGGGCAAACCATACGCGCGATTCAAGACCGATGCGGACATGGTTGTTGAAAATGCCTGGGTCGATGATCTTGATCAGGATGGGACACCGGAGCTGGTAGTGATCAGCCGGAGCTCCGGCAAGGATGCTTACGGAATGCTCGATGTTTATTACCTGGCCGGTGCGCAGCTCAAGCGGGTCGGCCAG
>DCNF01000056.1:16881-20204 GCA_002322035.1 Geobacter sp. UBA1603 | reverse complement strand
GGACCGGTTACCGCGGTCAGGATCGCTACAGCCGCTCCCAGCGCACGATCGTGCGGACCATTCCGGTCTACCGCGCAGATGACGTCAACGGCACGCCGAGCGGGGGCACCAGGGCCGTCAGCTACCGCTTTGCCAAGGGCAAACTTACCGCTGACGAGCCGGCTGATACCCCGGCGCCGGAAACAGTCGCACCAACACCAGCCCCAGCGGCAGCACCGGCTCCGGCAACATCTCCTGAATCAAAAACCCCGGCGGCCGCTCCGATGCCGCCGGCCGCAGCACCGGCACCAGCAGCCTTCCCCCCGGCCGCTGACAGTTCAATTTCCTACCACGTCAGCGAAAAGGGAGAGCGGGTCATCGTAGTTGAGCGCAACGATGCCGGCCCTGGTCCCAGGAAAAAGGGCAAGGCCGGCCGCCAGGCGACCGGAAGTACTGGAAAGCCGATGCTTCGGGAAATTACGGCCGCCGGCAATGCCATTGAGCTGCGCGGCAGCGGCTTTGGCCGCTTCAAAACCATCAAGCTCGGCACACCCGAGCGGCTGGCCCTTGATTTTGCCGACGGGGCATCGCCACTGTCCGGGAAGTCCGTTGCCATAAATGCCTACGGCATTACCACCGTGCGCGTCGGCACCAGCCCGGGAACGCTGAGGATCGTCCTCGATACGGATCTCCCCTCGTTTCCGCGCCACACGATCAACCCCTTTGAGGGAGGACTGAAAATAACGCTGGAACGCTGATCCTCCAGCAGCTGGCAACACCCAGCAATCCAGCCAGACGGGCCGTTCGGAACAGATTCCGGCGGCCCTGTTTTTTTGCTTGACACTATCGGAATAATTTTTATACTTACCGGTAGGTAAACAACCTGTGGAGTCTGTGTTATGAATTATGAAAACAATCACGCTTCCCTTCCCCATGACGATGTTCGCCAGCGCCTGGTTCGCCAGGCCTTGCACCTGTTTATCGAACGGGGATACGCTGCGACTTCGGTGCGTGAGATCGTTGCTGCCGCCGGCGTCACCAAGCCGGTGCTCTATTATTATTTCAAGAGCAAAGAAGGGCTCTACCTCGAAATAATGGGCGAGATCGGCAGGCAGTTCGACCAGCGGGTCGCCGAGATCGGGACCGCCGGAGGGACCGTCGGGGAACGGCTTAACCACCTGTTCCGCGCAATGTTTACAAGCGCCCTTGAGAACCTTCCGGTCGTGAAACTGGCTTATTCGATCTATTTCGGCCCGCCCCAAGGGGCTCCCTATGTTGATTTCAACCGCTTTTTCGACGCGATGCTGCTTCTGGTCAACGACCTGATTGATCAGGGGATCAACCGGGGGGAATTAAAGGAGTGCAACCGCGAGGCACTGGCCTGGAGCCTGGTCGGCAGCTACCACACGATCCTCGAGGAGCAGATCTGCCGGCCGGTACCGCGGGTCAGCCTTGAGGGGCTGATTGCAACCATCAACCTGATTATAGACGGCGTATCACTGCCCGGAGGAGTTGAACAATGAGACGCTACACCGCAACAATACTGCTGATGGCCGTTATCATGGCGCTTGCCGGGTGCGGCGGCACAAACGGCAGGGCGGCCCAGGCCGTCAAACCGCCGGTATCGGTTGAAGTCGCCACGGCCGCCGCAGGTGACCTGACCGACAGTATCGAGGTGACCGGTTCACTGGAGCCAAAATTTGCCACCGATGTCAAAACCCAGATTCCCGGCCTGATCAGCCAGGTGTTTGTCACCGAATGGGTGCCCGTCAGCAAAGGGCAGCCGCTGGCCCGGATCGATGTTTCCGAAAGTGAAGCGCTGGTGCAGCGGGCCGAGGCGTCGGTTGCTGCCGCCAAGGCTGGAGCGGCCCAGGCACGGGCAGCTGTGGCACGGGCTGAGCGAGAGCAGGCACGGCTGCTCAAGCTCAAGGAAGCAGGCCTGGCGACACAGCAGGCGCTTGATGATGCCCGCACCGAGCAGGAAGCGGCCCAGGCCCGCCTTGAAGCCGCCCGGGCCCAGATCTCCGTATCCGAGGAGGAGGTACGCCAGACTCGGGCCCGCCGGGCAAAGGGGCTGGTCGTCGCTCCGATCAGCGGCGTAATCGCCCTGCGGGATGTGAATGTGGGGGATCTGGCCAGCGATGCCGCAGCTGCGAAACCGATCTTCAGGATCGTTGACAACCGCCTGCTCAACCTGACCGTGACGGTGCCGTCAGCTGACGCAGCCCGGATCACGCGGGGCCAGAAGATTGAGTTCTCGGTTGACTCGCTGCCCGGCCAGACCTTCTCCGGCACGGTTATGTACATAAATCCGGAGTTGAGCCCGGCTGACCGTTCGCTGAAGGTCATTGCCGAAGTGCGCAACCAGCCGGAACTGCTCAAGGGAGGTCTTTTTGCCAAGGGCAGGATCATAACCGGTACGCGCAGGTCTGTACTGCAGATACCCCGGCCGGCCCTAAACGGCTGGGACAGCGCCGCCCGGGCCGCTGTCGTCCATGTGCTGGAGGGTGACACGGCCCGCCTGCGCCGGGTTTCAACCGGAGCGGTGGTCGGAGACCATGTTGAAATCACGGCGGGGCTTGCTCCGGGCGACCGGTACGTCATCCGGGGCGGCTTCAACCTGAAAGACGGCGACAAGGTGCTGATATCACAACAGCAACAGGGGGGCAGCCGGCCATGACCATCGTCTTCGTCTACAATGCCGACAGGGGCGTATTCAATACCCTGACCGATATTGCCCACAAAATATTCGCCCCGGAGACCTATGAATGTAACCTCTGTGCGATCACCTACGGAAATTTCAGCATGCGTGCCGAATGGAAGGAGTTCCTTGACTCCCTCGATGCTGAATTCGAATTCCTCCACCGCGACCAGCTGATCGACCGCTACGGAGTTATCGATACGCCCCTACCAGCCATATTCATCAAACAGGGCGAACAGCTGAACCCCTTGATTGGGTCGGCTGAGATCAACGCCTGCAGCAGTATTGCAGAACTGAAATGCCTGGTTCGGGGGCGGATGCCATGAAGCGCTGCGTCTGGTGCGGATCCGATCCACTCTATATGAGGTACCATGACCGCGAATGGGGTGTTCCGGTTCACGACGACCGGCTGCTGTTCGAGTTCCTCACCCTCGAGGGGGCCCAAGCCGGCCTTTCATGGATTACCATCCTGCGGAAACGGGAGGCGTACCGGGCCGCCTTCGACAACTTCAACCCTGGCGTCGTTGCCTGCTATGACAGTCAGAAGATATCTGAACTGCTCGGAAACACAGGAATCGTGCGGAACAGGCTTAAAATTGAATCCACCATATCAAATGCCCGGATGTTTCTCCGCATCCAGGAA
>DCNF01000056.1:16345-16754 GCA_002322035.1 Geobacter sp. UBA1603 | reverse complement strand
ACCCCGCTTTCCGACACCATCAGCAGGGACTTGAAACGGCATGGATTTCGCTTCGTCGGCAGTACGATCATCTATTCGCTTATGCAGGCGGTCGGCATGGTCAACGACCATGTCACGGATTGTTTTCGCTGGAAGGAACTGGGAGGTTCGCCATGAACAACATCCTGAAAGTGCTTGTGCTCATCTGCTCCGTCTTGATCCTTGCGGCTGCCGCGACAGCCGATACTGCCGGTATGCCGCGCATCAGCCTGGTGGAGGGGGATGTGCTCCTGAATACTGCCGAAACCGGCGAATGGGTTCCAGCGGCCCTCAACACACCGCTGCACGAGGGGGACAGTCTCTGGTGCCCGGCAGACAGCCGGGCCGAAATTCAGCTTCAAAACGGCAGCTGGATCAGGCTTGATCACGG
>DCNF01000056.1:3828-16249 GCA_002322035.1 Geobacter sp. UBA1603 | reverse complement strand
GGCAGACTGTTTGTCCGGACTTCCGCTTCGAAAGAGCAGAACCTGCAGATCGATGCCGACGACACCACCGTGCTGCCCGCTGCCAGGACCCGCCTGCGGATCGATATGAAGGACAACAGCGAGGAGGATGTCTCCATTTTCAAGGGAGCGGCCTATGTGGAGGGGGGAGGCAGCCGCACCAGGATTCGGGCCGGCGAACAGATCGCCCTGGAGAATGGCCGGAGCGAGCTGCTGCCGCTCAACGCACCAGATGAATGGGAACAGTGGAACAGCCAGCGTGACCGGCGTGTTGCCTCGGCCTCGCGATCAGAGGCATATCTGCCCGATGAGCTGAAACCCTATGGCCCTGAACTTGACACGGGCGGTACCTGGATTGAGGTCGAGGAGTACGGCATGGTCTGGCGTCCCGCTGTGGCGTCGGACTGGGCGCCGTACCGGATCGGCCGCTGGGTCTGGCTGCGCGGTGACTACGTCTGGGTTTCCTACGAAAGCTGGGGATGGGCGCCGCACCATTACGGGCGCTGGATCAGCCATCCGTCCCGGGGCTGGTTCTGGGTCCCCCCATCCCGCGGCGATGTCTACTGGTCACCCGGTTATGTGGGCTGGTTTTCCTACAGCGGATCCATCGGCTGGGTGCCCCTGGCTCCCGGAGAAACCTACTACGGCTACGGCACCTACGGCCGTTTCAGCATCAACGTAACCGCCCCGGGAACCCAGGGGATCGTGATCGGGACAAACTATATGAATACCCGCCATGGCTGGCATTCGGCAACGATCATCCACCAGAATGATTTTCTGAAAGGGAAAACCGTGATCCACCAGGTGCCCCGGACAGCACCTCCCCAGAGTGCCGCCATTGCAGGCCGGCCGGGGATACGCCCCGAACGGGAGACCCGCATGCCGATCATAAAAACCGTCCGCCACCCCCTGCCTGATCCGCCGTCAAAGCCGGTACGGGAGACCCGGGAACGCTTCCCGCGGGTGACCCCCCAGGCGACACCGCCCGCTCAACAGATGCAGCCCCGGCAGCCCAACACGGTTCCCCAATCACGCACTGCGCCTCCGGTCACGTCTGCTCCGGCACAGCAGCCCGACTCCTCCACGCCGCCTCTTCTCCAGCAGCGGGAGAAACGAACCTCTTTCCCGGTGCAACCGCAGGTCCAGCGTGAGCGCAAAGTCTGGCACCTGAAATCCAGAGAGGAACAGTCCGGGGAACAGAGGGAGAAGAACGAGCAGCGGGAGCACAAAGAACAGCGCGAAAGAAACCGCGAAGAACGCAAGCGTTAAAACAGCTGGCAGTAACCGCCGGCAATCATACAAGGACTCGTACACGACACCATGATTCTCTCCGACCTTTCAATCAAACGCCCGATATTTGCCACGGTCATGATGCTGACCCTGGTTACCCTGGGTATCTTCTCCTTCAAGCGCCTTGGCGTCGAGATGTTCCCCAACGTCGAATTTCCCCTGGTTTCGATCGTGACCACCTTCCCCGGCGCATCCCCCGAGACCGTTGAGCGCGAAGTATCAAAACGGATCGAGGAATCGGTCAACCAGATCGCCGGCGTCAAGCACGTCTTTTCCACCTCCCGCGAAGGTGTTTCGACGGTTATGGTCCAGTTTCAGCTGGAGCAGAAAGTCAATGATGCCGCCCAGGAAGTACGGGCCAAAATCGGCTCGATCCGCGGCATCCTGCCCCAGGGGATCGAAGAGCCGATCATCCAGAAGCTCGACTTCAACGCTGCTCCGGTAGCATCCCTGGCGGTTCGTTCAGACCTGATGTCCCCCCGCGAGCTGACGATCCTGGTGGAAAAGAAGATCAAGAAACGCTTTGAAAGTGTCGCCGGGGTCGGCAAAGTTGATATGGTTGGCGGCCAGAAGCGCGAGATCAGGGTTGAACTTGACCCAGCCCGGCTGGACAGCCTCGGCCTGGGTGTCAATGACATCGTCAACGGCATCAAGTCGGAAAACACTAACACGCCGCTGGGGCGCCTGACCAAGGGCAGCGCCGAATACCCCATGCGGGTTGACGGAAAACCGCAGCGGGCTGATCAGTACCGCACCATGGCAGTAACCCGCAGAAACGGCCGGCCGATCACCCTTGGTGAAGTTGCCGCAGTGACGGACGGGATCGAGGAAAAGCGCACGCTGGCCCTGGTCAACGGCAAAGCGGCCATCGGCCTTGACATCTACAAACAGTCGGGCGGCAACGAAGTCGCCCTGGTCGACAACGTCAAGAAAACCATGGCTAAAGTTCAGAAAGAACTCCCGCCCGGAGCCGAGCTGACCATGGTCCGCGACGGAACGATCATGACCCGCGATTCGCTGGCCGACGTTGAAGAAACCCTTATTATCGGCGGCATTCTGACCGTTCTGATCGTTTTCTGCTTCATCAACTCCTGGCGTTCGACGATCATAACCGGGGTTACCCTGCCGATTTCGGTCATTTCGACCTATATCATCATGAATGCCATGGGGATGACCCTCAATGTCATGACCATGATGGCGCTCTCGCTGGCGATCGGCATGCTAATCGACGATGCCATCGTTGTCCGCGAGAACATCGTGCGCCATCTGGAAATGGGCAAGGACCACATGGAAGCCTCCCGTTTCGGAACGGCCGAAATCGGACTGGCGGTATTTGCCACTTCCCTGTCGATCATGGCCGTCTTTGTTCCGGTGGCCTTCATGCGCGGCATCGTCGGGCGTTTCTTCTTCCAGTTCGGCATCAGCGTGGCTTTTGCGGTGCTGGTATCGCTGTTTGTCTCCTTCACCCTTGACCCGATGCTTTCCTCCCGCTGGCACGATCCTTCGATCCACCTGCAGGGGCGGCGAAAAGGGCTGGCCCGCCTGCTTGAACGGTTCAACGGCTGGTTCGATGCCACGGCAGACCGCTACCGGGCGGCAATCGGCTGGGCACTCGACCACCGCAAGACGGTCATGGGGCTGGCACTGGCAGCGTTTGTCAGCGGGATTGCCATCTTCGGGTCACTGGAGTCTTCCTTCATGGCGCTCTACGACAAGGGGGAGTTCCAGATTTCCTTCAAGACCGCACCCGATGCCTCAATGGCCGAGACCGAGAACCGCCTCAATGCCGTTCTGGCCGCCCTGAAGGAAATCCCTGAGATCGATCACACCTACGCCACCATCGGCGCCGGCGACAACGGCACGGTCCGCGACGGTCTGGTCTATCTCAAGCTGAAGGAGCGAAAGGAGCGGAAGCGGAATCAGTTCGCGCTGCAGCGGGTGGTGCGCGAGAAGTTTCGCACCATCGCTGGCATAACATTTTCGATCGAGGAGGTCGGGCAGATCGGCGGAGCCCAGAAACCGCTCAATATAAACCTGAAAGGGGATGACCTGGCCGTCCTGAAGCAGCTCGGCCAGAAGCTGAAGGAGGAGCTTTACACGGTTCCCGGTATCGTTGATCTGGCGGTAACCCTGGAGCACGACATACCGGAGTATCGGCTGGCTGTCGACCGGGAAAAAGCGCTTTCGGCCGGTGTTGCCACCAATGATGTTGTTGCTGCTCTGGGACGCTTGATCGGCGGAGAGGCCATCAGCACCTACGAGGACGAAGACGGTGACGCCGTTGATGTGCGTGTCCGACTTCCGGAGAATTTACGTCAGAATATGTCTCATGTGTCGGATGTGAAGGTATCGGTCCCGGACGGTGCGGGAGGCAGCCGGCTTGTGCCGCTTTCCAGCCTGTCAACGCTCCGGACAGCCGCTTCGCCGACCGAAATCAATCGCCGCGACCTGGCCCGCCAGGTAACCGTTTCGGCCAACCTGGATGACCTGCCGCTCGGTACGGCTGTCAAGCATGTGGAGGCGGCATCAAAACGCATCAATATGCCGCCCGGCTACAGTATCAACCTGTCCGGCGAGGCAGAGGACATGGCCGAATCCTTCGGCTACATGGGCGAGTCGCTGCTGCTGGCGGTCATTTTCGTCTTCCTGATTCTGGCGGCCCAGTTTGAATCCTTCTTCGAGCCGTTCGCCATCATGCTCTCGCTGCCGCTCTCCATCGTCGGCATGGCCGGCATGCTCAAGCTGACCGGCGACACGGTCAACATCATGTCGCTGATCGGCCTGATCATGCTGATGGGCCTGGTCACCAAAAACGCCATCCTGCTTGTCGACTACGCCAAGGTGCTGCGAAACAGGGACGGACTTGAACGGAGAGAAGCTGTCATTCTGGCGGGACGCACGAGGTTGAGGCCGATCATCATGACGACCCTGGCGATGATCTTCGGCATGCTGCCGCTGTTCCTAGCGATCGGAGCTGGGGCCGAGATGCGCGCCCCCATGGCCCGCGCCGTTGTCGGTGGATTGCTGACCTCGACCCTGCTGACGCTTCTGGTGGTGCCGGTCATGTACACCTGCATGGACGACCTGGGGGAGTGGCTGAAACGGAAATGGAAAGGTGGAACACGAAACCATGCGTAGCATTCTGGCAGTTATCCTTGTCTTGGCGTCCGCAACGGCCTGTTGCGCCTCTGAAATCAAAGCACTCACCCTCGAACAGGCTCTGGCAATTGCCATGGAGAAGAATCGCGACATCGAGAAAGCGCGCGAGTATGCACAGTATGTGCAGGGCAGGTACCGCGAGGAACGCGCCGCAGCCCTGCCGCAGATCGCCCTCCAGGGTTCGGTTGCCATGGCAAGGGATCAGAGCCTTACGGCATCCGCCGGTTCAGCGCCCCGCCAGACATCAGGATCTCTCGGCATTACCGTATCCCAGCCGCTGTACACCTGGGGCAAGATCGGCGCAGCAATCCGGGCGGCCGAGGTCGGCCTTAAAACCGCCGACGAGCAGCTGAGGCTTTACCGCCAGGCCGCCTGGCGCGACGTTTCATCCTGCTGGTACGATATCCTGCTGGCCAAAGAGCTCCATCGACTGGCACTGGAGAATGAAAAACAGAAACAGAGGCATCTTGAGGAGGCCCGGAGAAAACTCGCCGTAGGACTTGCGACAGAATATGACGTACTTGCTGCAGAAGTCGCGCATGAAAATGCACGTCCCGAGGTCATTCGCAGCGAGAACGCCGTCCGCACAACCCGAGAGCGGCTGCGTTTCCTCCTGGCTGCTCCCGGAGAGGTCGATGCCAGTGGCGCCCTTGCCAACCCGACGCTTGACCGGCCGATCCCTTCAGACCGTGAGGGAGCCCTGGCAATCGCCCGTAAAAAAAGGCCCGAACTTTCTGATCTGCGCCTTAAAATCGGCATTTACGATGAGCTGCTGACCATTGCCGATGCCGACAACAAGCCGCGCCTCGATCTCAAGGGGGGAGCTGGCTGGAACACCCTTTCCCTGGATGATTCTGGCCCGTCACGAAGCGCCGATGGGGCAGCCTGGAACGTCGGTGTCCACCTGTCATTCCCGTTTTTTGACGGGTTCAGGACCAGCGGCAGGGTAATCCAGGCCAGAAGCGAACTGCGCACCCGCCGGCTTGAAGAACTGAAGCTGCTTGATTCGATTGCCCTTGAAGTCCGCGAGGCGGGCAATGCCCTGCGCGAGGCGGCTGAAATCCACCAGGCGGTCTCCGGAACGGTCCGGCAGGCGGAGAAACTTCTGACCATGGCTGAAAAGGGGTATGAGTACGGGGTCAAGATCCGGCTTGAAGTCGATGATGCCCAGCTGAACCTGCTGCAGGCGCAAAACAGCCTGGCGCGGGCCCAGCGTGATTATCGGGTGGCGCGGGTCAATTACGAGTGGGCCATCGGCACATTGGGGGAGTAGGGAACAGAATCCGTGCACGTTCACGGATATTATTGGCAGCCAGGGAGAGTCCTACAGGCACTGCATGGGATCACAGCGGAGACAGCCGGGTGGGCGCGTCACGCAGTTGCTGGAGCAGACTTCGGTATGATCAGAACAGCATCCCGGCGATTGTCGCGCTCAACAGATTCGCCAGGCTTGCTGCCAGGACGCAGCGCATGCCGAACCGGGCCACATCGTTTCTCCTGGACGGGGCCAGTTCACCGAGCCCGCCGATCTGGATGGCGATCGAGGTAAAATTGGCAAAGCCGGTCAGGGCCACGCAGGTCATCATGAACCCTTTGGGTGAGAGGCCGGCGGTTGTTATGCCGCCAAAGGCAATGACTTCGTTGAAGGTTGTCTTGGTGCCGATCAGGCGTGCAAAGGCACCGGTATCCGCTGCAGGGATGCCGGTCAGATAGGCCAGCGGAGTAAACAGCCATCCCAGCACTGTCGCAAGGTCAGTGCTGTTACCGCTGGCCGTTACAATTGTCCAGTTGACAAGGTGGACCAGCGGAATAAAGGCGAGCAACATCACCGAAATCGCCAGCACGACGTGCCATCCTGCCATCGCTCCTTTGCCCAGGGCATCCAGAATATTTATCCCCGCGTTATAACCGGTCAGCGAGAGATGCTGCTCTGCCGATACAGCCTCCTGCTCCGGTACGATGATCTTGGCGAAGGCGATGGCCGCCGGAACCGCCATGATGTTGGCTGCCAGTGCATATTCGATCTTCGCCCCCATGCCGGCATAGACAAGCGGCATTCCGGCTCCTACCGTCGACATCCCCACCACCATGACCTGGAACAGCTGCGCCTGGGTCATCTGGGCGAGATAGGGGGCAACGGTCATGGCGCCTTGAACCTGTCCCACAAAGATATTGCTGGCGGCGACCGTCGCTTCCGCGCCGCCAAGCCCGAACAGCCGGCGCAGGCCGTACGCCATCCCCCGCACAATGCGCGGCATGATGCCGAGGTAATAGAGAATATTGATCAGCGCCCCGAAAAAGATGATCGGCAGCAGGGCGCCGAGCACAAAGACAAATGACGACCCGGTGAAGCCGGGGGTGCGGGAGAAACCATCAAACAGCGGGCCAAACACAAAGCGGGTGCCTTCGGCAGAAAACTCCAGGATGCGCAGTAGCACCGAACTGATCCCCTGGAATACGGCGCTGCCGACGGCTGTCTGAAGGATGAGAAGCGCAAAAAAAAGGTTGAACAGGATGGCTGTGAATACCGGCTTCCATTGAATTGCCCGGCGGTTGCTGGAAACGCAGAGCGCAAGCAGTAACAGTCCCGTGATGCCGATGACTCCCCGCAATAATTGATCCGGCATTGTATACTCTCGATAGGAAGGTTATTATGACGATGAATCATAGCAGGATTGTCAAGACAAGGCCACAAGAGTCCCCACGTTTTCCGTGGAGACTCTTGTAGTAGCACCGGCTGTGTTTCGTTATTTTGTGATCGGGAAATTTTCCAGTTTGATGAGGTCGGTTTCGCCATTTGCCTTTAAAACAACAGACAATGTCAATGATGTTGCCTTTGTATCAAGATAAGTAAACTTGTAATAATGTTTTACAGCCTCTCCGTATGCAGCCATGCAGTAATTTGAGCATTCTCCCGATGTTCTTAAAAATTTGTTCCCCAGATTGTCAACTATAGACGTTGTATTATTTTCCGCCGTAACAGATGTTTTCCCCGCAGCTGTATTGATATAGCTGATATCGCAGGTCATCGATTCGCCCGTCATAATACACTGGCCAACCCGAACCCGTACTTTTGTTCGGGGGTATACATATTTTTCATCAGGGATACGGGTTGAACTCTTTTGCACTACCGGCTCACTGTCTTCCTGCGCTGCCTGTTGTTTCCGCTTTGGTTTTTTCGTTACCACCACATCATTGCCGTCCTCGTCCTGGCACTTTTTTACGTCCGGATTCCAGGTTGAACCGGACGGGCAGACCATTTTTTCCACCACCTTCTCCTTGATTATAACCTTGGGCCTGGGTTTTGGCTTGGGGGCCTCATCAAATATGCCGCGAGCCTTTTTCGGCATGCCTTCATCATCGTCATCCTCGGCAATGGCTGTTGTTGCGGTCGCCAGGGCGGCAAAGAGCATCAGGCAGATCAGTCGTTTGTAAGCATTCATCAAGTACGTTCCCTCCGTTAAGATTGATATGGCCGCATTCGCGGCATCGTCATTATGCAATCAGCTTGTGTACCCGCTGCAGCAGTTCGGCCACACGAAACGGTTTGCGCAGCAGGTTGTGCTCATTGAGCAGATCATGGCACATGGCGCTGTGACCATCCGGGTAGCCGGTGATGAACAGCACCGGCTGTTGGGGAAAGCGCTGCTCGATCTGCCGGTACAGATCAAACCCCGAGATCACCGGCATACAGATGTCGCAGATCATCAGATCGGGGGCTTTTGTCCATGAGGTGATCTGGTGCAGAGCACGCTGGGGGGATTCTGATGAAAACACCTCATTCCCATCACTCTCGAGGATTTGAGTGATTGTGCGGCGTACCATATCGTTGTCATCAACCACGAATATGGTTTTTTGGGGGCGTGCCGGGATGGTGCTGCAGGCAGGGCTGGTGCTGTTCAATCGCGATGCTCCGGGAATTGTTATTTCGAGAACATCGTTTTAGCATTTTATGTGCCATCACCCTTGAGAATGATTACTATCAATACAGTCACTGTGTTATGTGTTTGTGTAAGGGCATCTCGACTGCTGGCTTCCGGTTTGTATTTCAAAAAATGAAATACTGTGATAAAAAATGAAATGTAACCCTGACACAGGAGCTGGTATGGCAACCCTGCATCTCCATTGTGACCTGCGTGAACCATCACTGTCCCGCGCCGTTCATGAAGCCCGCCGTTTGCGATCCCATGATGTGCAGATCACGCATATCCGATCGCGGACCCTTGCTGAAAACCTGCTGCATCTTGCAGAGTCAATGGAACGCCGCGATGCCGGGATGATCTTTCTTCTTCACGCACGCCAGAAGCAGAGGGATGAGGCGGCCGAAGCCCTGGCCCGGATTCCCGGCAGTATCGCATCACGCATTACGGTCTCCTGCTCCCCCTATTCGCCCGGCATGAGGAAGTGGGTGGAGCAGCATGGCCTGGCCTATGATGAAAACATCTATGAAGCGCCCCGGAAACGGGACTGGAAGCCGCCGACCAACCCCTCTGCCGTGACCCTTGCAGAGCGGAACTGGATTCAGTACCGGCTGATGCGGGTCCTGATTGCCGGGAAAAACCCTGCTGACAGTTATGCCGATATTGTTGAGACACTTCGAAACGGCACCCTGTCGTCAGCCCAGCGTCAGCGGGGCGAGCATTTTTTTGAGCACGGCGAGCCTGATATGGCTGGGGGGCAGTATGCCGAGGAGCGGCGAAAAGCCCCGAACGCCATCGACCTGTTGAGGGAACGGGCCGTACAGGTCGGCCGAAGCGGACTGAACACGCTGATTGTCGGAGAAACCGGCACCGGCAAGGAATCGCTGGCCTGGTACCTCCACGATTTCAGCCTGCGGGGCGACAAGCCCTTGTTAGCACTGAACTGCGCTTTTTTTGAGGGGGAACGGCTGGAGTCAGAGCTGTTCGGCCACGAACAGGGCGCCTTTACGGATGCAAAAAAAGCCAAGAAAGGGCTGGTGGAGGAAGCCCACTGCGGCACGCTTTTTCTGGATGAACTGCCGGAAATGGCGCCGCGCGTTCAGGCCAAGCTGCTTCGTTTTCTCCAGGACGGCAGCTACACCCGCCTGGGCGGAACCAAGCGAATGCGCGCCGATGTGAGAATCATATCGGCGGCCCAGCCCGAGCGGCTGGTGTCGCTGCGCCGCGATCTGTACTACCGGGTTGCCGATGTGGAGCTGCATACCGTACCGCTGCGGGAAATGGCCGGTCGCGATGTGGTCAACATCGCCTGCAACCTGGCCTATCGCCTGATGTGGCAGCCGGTGATCAGCGCCCGCGGTGAAAGCGTCATGACGCCGGATATCATCCGAAAAACATGGGAGCGGCTGGCACTGCCCCGCAATGCAGAAGCACTGGCCGCCTATGACTGGCCGGGGAATATGCGCGAGCTGTCGAACGCCGTCAAGCGGCTGGTGCTGCTCGGAGACGATATTTTTGGGGAGTTGCCGGTGGCTGGCGGCCGGCAGGGGGCAAACACCCCGCAAGCGTTGCGCATCCTGGATCAGGAGCTGAAACGGCTGCTGACTCCGGTGACATGCCTGGACGATCTGGAACAGCGCTCCTTGTCGCTGAAAGAGCTGCCCGGTGCCTATATCCGGCACATTGTCGCCTCACTGGGCGGGCGGGACGCCATCCAGCCGACCAAGCTGGCCGAGGCGCTGGGCTGCAGCTACAATACCCTTGTCAGTCATCTGGACCACACCACCGGAAAGAAAAACCGTGAGCCTTAACACCGTGAATCGCGCGCGCTGGACCCTGTTTTCAGTTCTGGCACTGATGTACATCCTGGTCTATTTCTACCGGGTCTCCCTGGCGGTGGTGGCCGGAGACCTGTCACGGGAGCTCCAGCTCTCGCCGCAACAGCTCGGCTCGCTGGCCGGTATCCTCTTCTACGTCTACGCCGCCGCGCAGCTGCCGCTCGGGCCCCTGATCGACCGCTACGGCGGCCGGCTGGTCATCTCGCTCTGCGGTGTGCTGACCACCGCCGGCGGCCTGCTCTTCTCCCAGGCCGGCAGCATGGCCAGCGCCATGACGGCCCGCGTGCTGATCGGTATCGGCACCGCCTCGGTGCTGATGGCGACCTTTACCATTTTCAGCTCCTGGTACTCGAAGCAGGAGTTCGGCCGCATTTCGGGGCTCATGGTGGCGGTCGGCAATCTGGGCAATCTGGCGGCCACGGCGCCCCTGGCGCTGGCTGTCGGAGCCATCGGCTGGCGCAGCTCTTTTTTGTGGATCGGCATCGTCCAGGCCGCGGTGACGGTGCTGGTCTACGCCATGGTGCGGGACACTCCTCCGGGGAGTTCTCCCGAATCAGGGGACGAGGGGGGCAAGGGAACGGTGCGGCCGGGGATGATCAGCGCCTGGCGGGAGATCTTCGGCAGCCGTGATTTCTGGCTTCTGGGACTGCTCTCCTTTTCCTGGTACGGAAACTATCTGGCCCTGCAGGGATTGTGGGGAGGACCGTACCTGATGGAAGCGCTCGGCTTCTCCCGCGAGCAGGCCGGAAGGATGCTGATGTTCACCTCGATCGGCTTCATCTGCGGGAGCATGGTGACCGACACCATCGCCCGACGCTTTTTCGGATCCTACAAAAAGACCCTGCTGGCGGGGCAATCACTGCTTTTCCTGCTGATGACAGCGTTCCTCGGCTGGGCTCCGCTTCTGCCGACGCCCCTGCTGGCGATCCTTTTTTTCGCGATTGGTCTGGCGGTCTCCAGCGGGGTGATGATTTATCCGATCGTCCGGGGCATGTTCCCGGTCAGCATCGTCGGCACCGCTCTGACATCGCTTAACTTCTACGTACTGATGGGTGCGGCCGTCACCCAGCAGGTGATGGGGATTGTTATCGGGCTTTACGGCCGGAGTGCCGCCGGTTCTCCCCCCCAGGCATTCCAAGCGGCCTTCATTTTTCCGCTTGCCTGCCTGGCGCTGACCATCGTCACCTACACCGCTGCCCAGGATCACTCCGCCATCGAGTAATCCATGTTTGCTCCTGGTTTTTAATTGCATCTTGTATACGGGCGGCTGTTTTGCTATTGTAAAAAGACAAAACAAATCTTTAATGCGACGCCGTTGTCGTGGTTTGTGAAAACACGATCAAAAGGAGAATCAGCTCTATGCCGTCAACTGTTGAAATCACTTCAGGAATATACTGGATCGGCTCGGAGGATCCCGATCTGCGAACGTTTGACGACCTGTTCCCGACGGAACACGGAACGACCTACAATTCATACCTGGTAAAAGGAAGTGAAAAAATCGCCATCATCGACACCGTCAAGGCCAAACGGACCGATGAGTTCATGGACAAGGTAAAGTCGCTTGTTGATCCGGCAACAGTGGACTATCTGGTCGTTAATCATACCGAGCCGGACCACTCCGGGGCCATTTCCTATCTGCTGGAACATTCTCCCAACGCCGTGATCTACTGCACATCGGCGGCCAAGAACTTTCTGGCCAACCAGATCCATCGGCCGTTCAACTGCCAGGTGGTCAAAGACGGCGATACCATCGACCTCGGCGGCAGGACGCTGCGCTTCATCCTTGCCCCGTTTCTGCACTGGCCGGACACCATGTTCACCTACCTGGTCGAGGAGGCCGTGCTCTTCCCCTGCGACGCCTTCGGCGCCCATTACTGCGCGCAGAAGCTGTTCGATGACGAAATCCCCGATTTCTCTCAGGACTTTCACTTTTATTTCGACTGCATCATGCGCCCCTTCAAGGACAAGGTGCGCGAAGCCGTGAGCAAGGTCGNNCGAGGAGGACAAAATCCTTTTTTCATGCGACGCATTCGGCGCCCATTACTGCGCTCCCGGTAAACTCTTCAACGACGAAACCGAGGACTTCACCTCGGCCCGCCAGTTTTACTTCGATACGATTTTCCGCCCCTTCAAGGACAAAATCCTGGCGGCCGTCGAAAAGATCCGCCACGATGTGATCGACATGATCTGCCCCAG